>JAOPWT010000096.1 GCA_025965555.1 Mycobacterium sp. | reverse complement strand
GCTCGGTCCCCGGCGGCGCTACACAAGTCCCGCAACTCGTCGAAGTGGACGACGGCCACCTTCGCGTGGACCCGCCAAGCGGTCCCGCACAGCATGGTTCGGGGGGCGATGCGCATCGCCAGGTGGTCGGGGTGATCGTCGGGAAGAGCGTCGGCGATGCGGAGTGCGCGTTCCCAGCTCACCCGGGCGGCACCGACATCGCGGTTGGTCGACCACGCGCCCGCGCGCATGTGCCACTCATAGGCGGCGTGCAGTTCGCCTGCCGCCTGCAGGTGTTCGGCTATCAGCGCCGCGTTGTCCTCCACCGACCCGGGCGCCCGCTCTTGGATCGCGGCGGCCAGACGCCGGTGCCACTGGGCACGATCCGATTTCAGCTGCGATTCGTATGCCACCGCGCGAATCAAGGGGTGGTGGAAGGCATACTCGGGGTGCGGGGCGAACTCCACCTGGTCGATCAGCTCGGCTCTGAGCAGCTCGTCGAACACCGGGTCGATGTCCACCGCGGCGAGCAGCTCCGCATCGAAGCGGGCGCCGATCACCGATGCCGAGTTCAGTGTCTGCTTGGCCGCCATGGTCAGCCGGTCGATGCGCGCCGCGATGGCGGCCTGGACCGTCGCGGGCACGCTCACATTGGCGACGTCTGCGCGACAGACATAGCCGCCGCGCTCGCCGGCCAGTACGCCGCGCTGGACCAACTCCCTCACCATCTCCTGGGCGAAGAACGGATTCCCGGCGGCCCGGTCGGTGATGATCGCCGCCAGATCGTGGACCGACGGATCGGACCCCAAGAGCTCGTTCAGCAGTGCTGCAGTATCCGAATCACCAAGTGGGACAAGCGATATTCGCTGGGCGCTGGGCACTCGCGTGAGCGCTCCCTCATACTCCGGACGGGAGGTGATCAGCACCATCGACCGCGTTCGCGGAATGACGCCGAGCAGGTCGGCCAGCATCGACTCGCTGACCGCATCGATCCAGTGCGCATCCTCGATGATGTAGAGCGCCGGTTCGCTACTCGTCAGCAGCGCGGTGTTGATGAGCGCGGTCAATCTGCGCCGTCGGGCATCCGGGTCGATCTGGGGCAGCGGCACATCGGGGTTTGCGACGCCGAGCAGATCATCGAGCAGCAGCAGATCCTGCGAGTCGGCATCGGGCACGTAGGTCCGCAGCCGTGCGCGGGCGGATTCTTCTTCGGCGGCGTCAGCCACACCGGTGCCCGCCCGCAGCAGTCGCGCCACCACAGCGAAGGGGATGTCACGGGCATGCGATTCGCAGAACACCCAAGACACGTGGATTCCGCGCACGGCCGCCAACGTCGCGGCCTCCCGCGCCACCCGGGACTTACCGATGCCCGGTGGTCCCTTCACGTTGACCACACCGCCGCGGCCACCGTCCGCGCGGTCGACAATGGCATCGAGGGAGGCCATCTCCCAGCGCCGACCGACGAGACGCGCCTCGGCTCGCCCGATCCGACCGTCCGCCGGCCTGATTTTCACGAGCCGCTGTGCGCGCACTGACCCCTCGGCCCCCTTGACGCGGACCAACTCGGGTTCGGCCAGGGTCACGCAGTGCTCGACGAGGCGCGCGGTCGACTCCGACAACATCACGCCCCCGGGTGGCGCCACCGATTCCATCCGCTGCGCGAACCCGACCGACTCGCCGGTCGCGACGTACCCCAGCGACCCCGAACCGAGGTCACCGGCGATGACCTGACCGGAATTCAAACCCACCCGCAACCGCAGAGCCACGCCATCGCGGCGTTGTACGTCGGCCGCCAGCCGCTTCGCTTCCTCCTGTATCGCCAGAGCGGCTAGGCAGGCTCGAAAAGCGTGGTCCTCCAACGCGACTGGGGCGCCGAACAGGGCCATCACCCCGTCGCCGTTGTAGTCCACCGTCCCGCCGTAACGCTTCACCACGGCAGCCGACCGTTCGATGAGCGCGGTCATGATTTCGCGCAGCCGCTCGATGTCCACGGCGGCCGCGATGTCCGTCGAACGCTCCACGTCGGCGAACAGCACGGTCACCTGCTTGTACGTCGCTCGATCACCTGCGACCGCAGTCGACGCACCGCACTCGTCGCAGAACTTCGCGTTCGTCCGCAGGACGGTGCGGCAGGTCCCGCATGACACGCCTACCGTCATCTGACCTCCGCCGACTTCGGGTGTCGACCATTCAACTGGCCAAGGATAGGACGACGGCGAGGACTCAGCCGTGAAATTGACTCAGCCGTCGATCGGCCAGAAGAAACGTCTCTGCCGTCCCACCGCCCGGCTAGTCTGCGTGCCGTGACCGGAAACGGACCCCTGGCAGGGGTGAGGGTGATCGAGCTGGGCGGCATCGGGCCCGGCCCGCATGCGGCGATGATGCTCGCCGACCTTGGCGCCGACGTGGTGCGGGTACGCAGGCCCGGCGGGCTGCAGATGCCCGCCGAGGACGTCGACCTGCTGCACAGGGGCAAGCGCGTCGTCGACCTCGACGTGAAGAACGAACCCCAGCGGCTCCTGGATCTGACTGCCAAGGCCGACGTGCTGTTGGACTGCTTCCGGCCGGGCACGTGTGAGCGGCTGGGCATCGGCCCCGACGACTGCGCCGCCGTCAATCCGCGGCTGATCTTCGCGAGGATCACGGGCTGGGGCCAGGACGGTCCGCTCGCGAAGACGGCGGGGCACGACATCAACTACCTGTCGCAAACCGGCGTGCTCAGCGCCATCGGCTACCGCGACCGCCCGCCCGTGGCACCGCTGAACCTCGTCGCCGACTTCGGCGGTGGGTCCATGTTCGTGCTGGTCGGCATCGTCGCCGCACTTTACGAACGGGAGCGGTCCGGCAAGGGGCAGGTAATCGACGCCGCGATGGTGGATGGTGTCAGCGTGCTTGCGCAGATGATGTGGACGATGAAGGCGACGGGCTCGCTGAAGGATCAGCGCGAGTCGTTCCTGCTCGACGGCGGGGCCCCGTTCTACCGGGTGTACGAGTGCTCCGACGGCAAGTACATGGCAGTCGGCTCGATCGAGCCGCAGTTCTTCGCCCAACTCCTCGTCGGGCTCGGCCTCAGCGCCGACGACGTGCCGAACCAATTCGACCTCGGCCACTACGACGACATGCGGGCGATCTTCGCCGATCGTTTCGCGAGCAAGACCCGCGACGAGTGGTCGGCGGTTTTCGCCGGCACCGACGCGTGCGTGACACCCGTGTTGACCTGGACGGAAGCGGCCGACAACGAGCACCTCGCGGCGCGGTCGACCATCGTCGCGAGCGATGGCGTCGACCAGGCCGCACCCGCCCCGCGGTTTTCGCGGACCCCCTCCGGTCCCGTCGGCACCCCACCCGGGGGCACCACGGCGATCGGTGCCATCGGCTGGTGACTGGGAGTTAGCTGGTAGAACCGCTGCGCTAGGTCTGCTTATTCATTACCATTTGCTCATGGCAGTGCGCGCCACACGGGAAATCGTGTTCGACGCCTCGCCCGAGGCGATCCTCGATGCCCTCGCCGACATCGAGGAGGTGCCGTCGTGGTCGACAGTGCACCGGCAGGCCGAAGTCCTCGATCGGCACCCCGACGGTCGCCCGCACCACGTCAAGGCGACGGTCAAGATCATGGGTGTCACCGACAAGGAACTGCTCGAATATCACTGGGGTCCGGACTGGGTGGTCTGGGACGCGACCGACACGTTTCAGCAGCGGGGCCAGCACGGCGAGTACAACCTCACCAGGGTCGGGGACAAGACGATGGTGCGCTTCGATCTCATCGTCGACCTCTCGGCACCCATCCCGGAGTTCCTCATCAAACGCGCCAAGAAGATCGTGCTGGACGTCGCGATCGAACGGCTGCGCTGCCGGGTGACCCGCAACCACGGCTGACGGACGCACTTCTCAGATCTTCAGGTCGGGATGCTCGGTGTGCGTCGATCTCGTCGCGGGCGGCGCGGCAGGCACGGGCGCCGGGAAAAGCGCACGCTGAGCGCAAGGGAATGCGCGCGCCGCGACAGCGGGTTGTCCCGTCAATGGCCACCGGAATCGTCATCAATCCCACCCCGACCGCCACCAACCTCGTCGACGACGTCATCGCGCAAGCCCGCAGGGCCTTCGACGTCGGCGTCCGCCAGATCTGGTTGGCGCAACAGTTCAACCATGACGCGATCTCGCTCGCGGGCCTCGTCGGCGCTGCCGTCCCCGAACTCGGCGTCGGTACGTTCGTGGTGCCGATCAACCCCCGGCACCCACTCATCGTCGCGATGCTGGCGCAGACGGCGCAGGCGGCCGCGCACGGTAACTTCAGCCTCGGTCTGGGGTTGGGGTCCCATGCCCCGGAGCAGCAGGCGTTCGGGACGTCATGGCCGAACCCGGCCGGACGGCTGAGGGAGCACCTCGAGGTGCTTCGGTCGATCTTCGACACCGGCTCCGTCGACTACCACGGCAGCGAGTTCACCGCCGCTCCGGAATGGCCGGTGGCAACGCCCGGCGGCGCACCCGTGCCGCTGTACGTCGCGGCCATGGGGCCCAAGGCGCTTCGAGTGACCGGTGAGCTTGGCGACGGAACGCTGCCCTACCTCGCGGGGCCGCGGACCATCGAGGACTTCATCGTGCCCACCATCTCCGAGGCGGCTGCTGCGGCGGGACGGCCCGCTCCCCAGATCATCGCCGCAGTCCCGGTGGTGGTGTCCAGTGACGCCGACGCAGCGCGGGACCTTGCCCTCGAAGAGCTGAAGTTCTACGAGACCATTCCGTCGTACGCGAAGGTGATCGCGCGTGAGGGTGCCCCCCGTGCCGCCGACATTGCCGCCGTGGGTGGCGCCGAGGCAGTGCGCAGGCAGCTGCAACGCTACGTCGACGCGGGCGCGACCGACCTGGTCCTCAGTTCACTGCGGTCGGACAGCACTGATCCCGAAAGGCTGTGGGAGGTCGCCGCTTCGATCTGACGGGCCACATCCGGCCGGGCACCGTGTTTGGATGACTCGGTGGCGGAACCGGACACTGTCGAAACAGGAGCCGCCTGCGATCGCGGCAAGGGCCATCGCGATGCGGGGCCCGTGGGGCCCGGTCTACGGGCCCGTTGATCTCGAGGTTGCGCGAGGCGGGGTCACCGTACTGGTGGGCCCTGCGGGTTCGGGCCGAACCGCACTCCTGATGACCATCGCCGGTCGGATGAAACCGATGCGCGGCTCGCTGGAGGTGTTGGGGCAGACCCGCGCGTCGGCCATCTTCGGACGTAGCGCCCTGGCCGGCGTCGAGGAGATCGACGGCGTGTCCGAGTCGGTCACCGTCCGAGATCTCATCACCGAGCAAATGCGTTGGGACGCCGCGTGGTAGCGGGTGGTGCCGCGCGCAGACGTTGACGATCTGACTCGAGTGTGCGGCCCCGTGTTCGGTCCTCTGCCGCTACCGGAGTTGACCGCTTACGTCGATCAGCTCACCCAGCTGGATGCGGTGTTGCTGCGCATCGCGTTGGCCAACACCGCACCCGCCCATCGAAGTCTGACGCGGGCGAATCAGCCCTTGAGCACCTGAAGGCGTTTGATCGCCTCTTCCATGGTGTCATCACGCTTGCAGAAGGCGAAGCGCACCAAGTGATTCCAGTCGCCGATGTGTGGGGAGAGGGGGTCGCAGAACGCTGACATCGGGATGGCTGCGACACCCGCCCGCTCGGGCAGTTCGGCGCAGAACGTCGTGCTGTCGGCGTAGCCCAACGGGCGAGGGTCCGCGCACAGGAAGTAGGTGCCGAAACTGTCGAGTACGTCGAAACCTATGTCGGAAAGAGCGCCTGCCAGTCGATTCCGCTTGGCTTGGAACGACTCTCGCAGCGTCACCGTCCAGGCGTCCTCGTGGTCGAGTGCCTGGGCGACGGCCGGTTGGAACGGCGCCCCGCCGACGTAGGTCAGAAACTGCTTGGCCGCTCGCACCCCCGCGATGAGCTCGGCGGGTCCGCAGGCCCAGCCGATCTTCCAGCCGGTGACGTTGAACATCTTCGCCGCGCTCGAGATGGTGATGGTCCGCTCGGCCATGCCAGGGTAGCCGGCCAGCGGAAGGTGGCGACGCCCGTCGAAGACCAACTGCTCGTACACCTCGTCGGTGATGACCAACAGGTCGTGCTCCACGGCGAGCCGGGCGACCGCCGACAGTTCCGCGTCCGTTGCGACCATGCCGGTCGGGTTGTGCGGCGAGTTGACGATGAGCGCCCGGGTGCGCGGCGTGATCGCGTTCCGTAGCGCGTCGACGTCGATGGCGAACCCGAGTCCGTCGGCGACGAGTGCTACCGCCACCCGGTGGCAGCCGGCCATCGCGATGACGGGGGAGTAGGAGTCGTAGAACGGCTCGATCAGCAGCACCTCGGAACCGGGCTCCACCAAGCCGATGACGGACGCCGCGATGGCCTCGGTGGCACCCACGGTGACGAGCACCTCGGTGTCGGGGTCGTAGGTGATGCCGAAGTGGCGCCGCCGTTGCGCGGCTATCGCTTGGCGCAGCGCTGCGATGCCCGGCCCTGGCGGGTATTGGTTGACGCCCTCGGCGATCGCGTTCTCGGCGGTCTTCAGCATCGCCGGCGGACCATCCTCGTCGGGAAAGCCCTGCCCCAGGTTCACCGCGCCGATGCGGGCCGCCAGCGCCGACATCTCGGCGAAGATCGTCACGGCGTAGGGCGCAAGGCGGGAGACCGGAGCCGGGCGGCGGGCGACATTGGAATCAGCCATGGTCGATCAGCGTAGCCAGGGAGCGCTGACCAGCCTCCCAACCAGCCGGTTGGGAGAGGCTGTTAGGCTGCGGGCACTTGGGGACCCCGTCTGACATCCAAAGAATCCGAAGAAGAGGAATTCACCATGTCCGAAGAAGCCTTCATCTACGAGGCGATCCGCACACCGCGCGGCAAGCAGCGCAATGGCGCACTCAACGAGGTCAAGCCCGTCAACCTGGTCGTCGGCCTGATCGAGGAACTGCGCACCCGCAACCCCGACCTCGACGAGAACCTGATCAGTGACGTCATCCTTGGCGTCGTCTCGCCCGTCGGTGACCAGGGCGGCGACATCGCCCGCACCGCCGCGATGGTGGCCAAGCTGCCCGAGACCACCGGTGGCTTCCAGCTCAACCGCTTCTGCGCATCCGGCCTCGAGGCCGTCAACACCGCCGCACAGAAGGTGCGTTCGGGCTGGGACGACCTGGTGCTGGCCGGTGGCGTCGAGTCGATGAGCCGCGTCCCGATGGGTTCCGACGGCGGCGCATGGGCGACTGACCCCGAGACCAACTACCGCCTCGGCTTCGTGCCGCAGGGCATCGGCGCCGACCTGATCGCCACCATCGAGGGCTTCTCGCGTGAGGACGTCGACGCCTACGCGGCACGCTCGCAGGAGAAGGCCGCCGCCGCATGGTCGGGCGGATACTTCGCCAAGTCCGTCGTTCCGGTTCGCGACCAGAACGGTCTCGTCATCCTCGATCACGACGAGCACATGCGGCCCGGCTCCACCGTCGAGAGCCTCGGCAAGCTCAAGACCGCGTTCGACGGCATCGGCGCGATGGGCGGCTTCGACGACGTGGCGCTGCAGAAGTACCACTCGATCGAGCGGATCAACCACGTCCACACCGGCGGCAACAGCTCCGGCATCGTCGACGGCGCCGCGCTGGTGCTCATCGGGTCCGAGAAGGCCGGGCAGTCACAGAGTCTGACCCCGCGCGCGCGGATCGTGGCCACCGCCACCAGCGGCGCCGACCCGGTGATCATGCTGACCGGCCCGACGCCGGCCACCCGCAAGGTGCTCGACCGTGCCGGGCTGACGGTCGACGACATCGACCTGTTCGAGTTGAACGAGGCCTTTGCCTCGGTCGTGTTGAAGTTCCAGAAGGACCTGAACATCCCTGACGAGAAGCTCAACGTCAACGGTGGCGCCATCGCGATGGGCCACCCGCTGGGTGCCACCGGCGCCATGATCACCGGAACCATGGTCGACGAGCTCGAGCGCCGCGGTGCCAAGCGTGCACTGGTCACGCTGTGCGTCGGCGGCGGCATGGGCGTCGCGACCATCATCGAACGAGTTTGAGAGGGTACGAACAGTGATGGCAGAGAACACGATTCAGTGGGACAAGGATGCCGACGGCATCGTCACCCTGACGTTGGACGACCCGACCGGGTCGACCAACGTGATGAACGAGCACTACCAGCAGTCGATGCACACCGCGGTCGAACGCCTCTTCGCCGAGCAGGAGACTGTCACCGGCGTGGTGATCACCAGCGCGAAGAAGACCTTCTTCGCCGGCGGTGACCTCAAGGGCATGATCAACCTCGGACCCGAGAACGCCGGTGAGGCATTCGACATGGTCGAGGCGGTCAAGAGCGATCTGCGGACCCTGGAGACGTTCGGCAAGCCGGTGGTCGCCGCGATCAACGGCGCCGCGCTCGGTGGCGGTCTCGAGATTGCGCTGGCGTGTCACCACCGCATCGCCGCTGACGTCAAGGGCAGCCAGATCGGCCTGCCCGAGGTCACCCTCGGCCTGCTGCCCGGTGGCGGCGGCGTCACCCGCACGGTGCGCATGTTCGGCATCCAGAAGGCGTTTATGGAGATCCTGAGCCAGGGCACGCGCTTCAAGCCCGCCAAGGCCAAGGAGACTGGACTCGTCGACGAACTCGTCGGCTCGGTCGAGGAACTGGTCCCCGCGGCCAAGGCGTGGATCAAGGCCAACCCCGACAGCCACACCCAGCCGTGGGATGCCAAGGGCTACAAGATGCCTGGCGGCACCCCGTCCTCGCCCGGGCTGGCAGGCATCCTGCCGTCGTTCCCGGCGCTGTTGAAGAAGCAGCTCAAGGGCGCACCGATGCCCGCCCCGCGGGCCATCCTCGACGCGGCCGTCGAGGGTGCGCAGGTCGACTTCGACACCGCGTCGCGCATCGAGAGCCGCTACTTCACCCAGCTGGTCACCGGCCAGGTCGCCAAGAACATGATCCAGGCGTTCTTCCTGGACCTGCAGTCCATCAACGGCGGCGGTTCACGCCCCGAGGGCATCGCCAAGCAGGAGATCCGCAAGATCGGCGTGCTCGGCGCGGGCATGATGGGCGCCGGTATCGCCTACGTGTCGGCCAAGGCCGGCTTCGAGGTCGTGCTCAAGGACGTCGACATCGAAGCGGCGCAGCGGGGCAAGGGTTACTCCGAGAAGATCGAGGCCAAGGCGCTCGAGCGGGGCAAGACCACGCAGGAGCGCAGCGACGCACTGCTGGCCCGGATCACCCCGACCGCCGACGCCGCCGACGTCGCCGGTGTCGACTTCGTCATCGAGGCCGTCTTCGAGTCGGTTGAGTTGAAGCACAAGGTGTTCCAGGAGATCGAGGACATCGTCGAGCCCAACGCGTTGCTGGGCTCGAACACCTCGACGCTGCCCATCACCGGCCTCGCGGCCGGCGTGAAGCGCCAAGACGACTTCATCGGCATCCACTTCTTCTCCCCGGTCGACAAGATGCCGCTCGTCGAGATCATCAAGGGCGAGAAGACGTCCGACGAGGCCCTGGCCCGGGTGTTCGACTACACGCTGGCCATCGGCAAGACCCCGATCGTGGTCAACGACAGCCGTGGCTTCTTCACCAGCCGCGTCATCGGCACGTTCGTCAACGAGGCGCTGGCCATGCTGGGTGAGGGCGTCGCGCCGGCCAGCATCGAGCAGGCGGGCAGCCAGGCCGGCTACCCGGCGCCGCCGCTGCAGTTGTCCGACGAACTCAACCTCGAGCTGATGCACAAGATCGCCGTGGCATCGCGTAAGGGCATCGAGGATGCGGGCGGCACCTACGAGGCGCATCCCGCCGAGGCGGTCGTCGAGAAGATGATCGAGATCGGTCGCCCGTCGCGCCTGAAGGGCGCCGGCTTCTACGAATACGCCGACGGCAAGCGCGTCGGACTGTGGTCGGGCCTGAAGGAGACCTTCAACTCCGGCACCACGGAGCTTCCGCTGCAGGACATGATCGACCGGATGCTGTTCGCCGAGGCGCTCGAGACGCAGAAATGCATCGACGAGGGTGTGCTGACGACGACCGCTGACGCCAACATCGGCTCGATTATGGGCATCGGCTTCCCGCCGTGGACGGGTGGCTCGGCGCAGTACATCGTCGGGTACGAAGGTCCTGCGGGTGTCGGCAAGGAGGCCTTCGTGGCCCGTGCCAAGGAGCTGGCCGCCCGTTACGGCGAACGCTTCGTACCGCCTGCCTCGCTGAGTAGCTAAACCGCTGGGCAGAAGGGCCTCGAGACGACGATGTCTCGGGGCCCTTCTACTCTGGCCGGCCGGGTCAGAACGAACCCATGTCGGCCGAGAGCCAGTGCTCCGGCTTCATGGAGATGACGACGTGCTCGCCGAGTTCGTTGCGGGCGAACTCGAGGTACTTGTCGGCAGCTTCACCGCTGAGGTAGCGGCGGGTGATCTCCTCCAGGTGCGCGTCCGTGCCAGGTTCGATACTGCTGACCGCGCCGTCCACGGCCACGTACCGCGTCGTCGGCTCCAGCCGTTCGACCATGAGTGAGAAGAAGCCGTTCGCCTCGATGAGGCGGGCTTTGCGGGAGGCGGGTCCGGTGAGGATCCACGGCTCGCCGCCCGGGGTGTACTGGTACCAGATGGGCACCGTGAGCGGGCCGCGCGTGTCACCCGCGTACGCCGACAGTGCGGCGATGTGGGGCTCGGCCAGAAATTGTTCGCGTTCTTCCCGTGAAAGCGCCATGTTGGCAGGCTAACCGCGGCCGGTGACGCGCAAACCTGGCTACAGCTCCCGGACCCACGGCGTTTCGGTCATGTCGTCGAAGCTGGCAAGGGCCAGTTCTTCGTCGCCGAGGACGAGTGGCTCGCCCATCTTGGCTCGCACGGTCGAACCGTCGAGATGAACCAGGTCGACGACGAGGTCGGCGTGTGCCCGAACGACGGCCATGGCGCAGTCGCCGGCCCGGGCCACCGGGAAGATCTGTTGGAACCCCAGCGCGCGCACCATCTCCGGTGTGTACCCGATCATCTCGGAGAACGCCCAATTGGCGAACACGACGGAGCCGTCATTCGCCACGGCAATGGCGGGCACCCCCATCCACTCGAGGACCGTCACGGCGTCGAGCCCGTTGAGCAGCGGCGATGGTGATCTGAACGTGTCGATTGCAGGGGTCTCCCGAATTCGTATGTGCGGCAGGTGTTCACGACGTCGCCAGAGAGTCGGCGGGAGATTGGCGCCTCCTCTCAGTCCGTGTCGGATTGGCGAGTCGTTGACCAAGAGTGGACATTGACTTCGAGCCACCGGGGACTGGGGAGGTCGAATCGAATATTACCTGGGTCGCGGCGACCTCAGCTGTTCGAATGGTGCAGTTGGCTAATCAGACTTCGTACCGAGGATGTCCGTGGTCTCGGCTCCGTCGACCACCGCCCGCGCGAGATCCGCGAGACGACGGTTGGTCCTGCGGGCGTGCCCACGCAGCAGGTTGAAGGCACGATCCATGTCGATGGTGCCGCGTTCGGCGAGCACGCCCTTGGCCTGCTCGATGATCAGGCGCGTGTTCAACGCCGTTTGCAGCTGCTGGTTGACCAACTCCGACCGGGTCAGGATGCGCTGGTGCAGGATCCCGATCGTGGCCACGTCGGCCAGGGCCTGCCCGACCGCCACGTCGGCCGACGTCATCGGGCCGGTCCCCTCCAGGAAGAGGTTCAGTGCTCCGAGGCGCTCGTCGCGCAGCCGCAAGGGCAGGGCCACCAACGACCGGAAGCCGTACTCACCGGCCCGCTCGGCGAACGCCGGCCACCGAGCCGCGTCGGCCGCGAGATTCTCGACCAGGACCGGCTGCCCGCTGCGGTATGCCTCCAGGCAGGGGCCGACGTCAGCCTCCACCTGCAGGAGCTCCAACAACCTGCTCTGCTCACTGCTCGACGCGAATACGTGCAGCCCACCGCTGGGATCACCGAGCAGAATGCCTGCCGCGGCGATCGGTAGCAGCGCCATGGTGCTGTCGATGAGTTGCTGGGCAAGTTCTATGACGTCGTAGTCTGCGACCAGCGTATCGGCCAAGCCCACGAACGCGTTTGCTAGACGCTCGTAGCGATCCATCGCTCTTCCCTTCTCTCCTGACAAAATCTTCCCACGGATGCCGTGGGGTCAATGTTCCCAACAACTCTCACAATCGAAGTGCCACCTCTTCCGGGTCCACATCGGGCTCGGGATCGAAACGAAGTCGCCGGGTTACGACGGCGTGCGCGACTTCACTGAGCATCTGACCCCGCGCGTACGCGAAACCCTGCATCCTGACGTAGGCGTCATGGGCGGTCACACCGAGTTGGGCCACGATCATTCCGGTCGCCTGGTGTACTTCCCTGGTGCTCAGCGGTTGGTCCCACCACGGTCCGAGTGATGCGGTGATCCGTCCGGTCCGGCCCGCCGTCAGGAGGATCGCGGTCACCAGATCGGCGACCGCCAGAGCATCGGCGAAGTCCTTCGGTTTCAGCGCCCCCGGGTTGTTGCGATAGAGATCCAGCACGCCCACCCGGATCGCGCCCACCTCCAACGGCAGCGCATACAGTGCGCGCACCCCGGATTTGACGGCTTCGGCGGCGAAGGTCGGCCACAAGCCACCCGGGTCGGCGAGATCGGTCACCATCATCGGACCGCCTGTCGCGATGGCATC
Source organism: Mycobacterium sp. (assembly GCA_025965555.1). Lineage (GTDB taxonomy): Bacteria > Actinomycetota > Actinomycetes > Mycobacteriales > Mycobacteriaceae > Mycobacterium. The sequence continues at coordinate 2,466 of JAOPWT010000096.1, read as the reverse complement.
GACCCCAGGGCCGTCGCCCAACGTGATCTGAGCCCACTCGACCTGCTCGGCGACGCGGTCGCTGGCACACAGCACCTCGAGACCTGCTCGTTCCACGTGCACGGCGATCGCGGCTCGCTGCACGGGAAGCGATTCCACGCACGCCTGACACAGATGTGCGGGCGCCTCCCGTTCCGTCTCGAGCCTGCTCACCGCGGCGAGGAATCTGGCCCGTGCGCCGTGTGGATCGGTGGCGTCCATGTCGATCACCACCATCCTCACCGCATCGGGTGGGTCAGTGCCGCCCGACTGCGGACACGCGCACCACTTGTTGACACTACGTCGAACTCGCAGACGATCACAGCCCCGGCGGCCCATGTTGGTCGCCATGCCGGTAACGCAATGGGGCGCGTCCTGCCTGCCTTGCCCGCCAGTGCCTTTCGGCCGTCGTGGCGGGCCGGCAACCGAAGGTGAGTGCGCTCGCCTAGAGTCGAGATCATGCGCTTCGGACTCTTCATCCCGCAGGGTTGGCGACTCGACTTGGTGGACATTCCCACCGCAAGCCACTGGGGGGTGATGCGCGACCTCGCCACCTACGCGGATGGGGGGGCGTGGGATTCGCTCTGGGTGTACGACCACTTCCACACGGTGCCGGTGCCCACCGACGAGGCGACCCACGAAGCGTGGTCGTTGATGTCGGCGTACGCGGCGACGACCACCCGCATCAAGCTCGGCCAGATGTGTACGGCGATGAGCTACCGCAACCCGGTGTATCTGGCGAAGGTGGCAGCCACCGCGGACATCATCTCCGGTGGCCGGGTACAGATGGGCATCGGCGGCGGTTGGTACGAACACGAATGGCGCGCCTACGGCTATGGGTTTCCGTCGGCGGGGGTGCGGCTGGCCCGACTCGATGAGGGCGTCCAGATCATGCGCGACGCCTGGCGTGACGGCAGGGTGAGCTTCCACGGCGACCACTACCAGGCGAACGGCGCGATCGTTGCGCCGAAGCCGCTGCAGGACAACGGGATTCCGCTCTGGATCGCAGGCGGTGGCGAGAAGGTCACCTTGAAGATCGCCGCGAAGTACGCGCAGTACACCAACTTCACCGCCGAACCCGAGGGCTTCGTGCACAAGAGCAAGGTGCTCGAAGGGCACTGTGCCGACGTGGGTACCGACTACGGCGCCATCGTGCGATCCGCGAACTTCAACGCCATCGTCGGGTCGTCGGAGGCCGAAGTGTCCGAACGGGTCGAGCGGATCCGGGCGCGACAGATCTCCAAGGTGAACCCGGAGGCGGTCGAGGGCATGCTCGCGAACGCCACGTCGCCCGACTCGGCCACCGGTACGCCGGAGCAGATCGTCGAGAGGCTGACTCGGATGCGCGACCTGGGCTGCGAGTACGCGATCCTGTACTTCCCCGAGGCGGCATACGACCGTTCGGGCATCGAGATGTTCGAGCGAGAGATCATCCCGGCGCTCAGTTGAGGCGTACTCCCCAATTCGGCAAACAATCGCTCCGTCGTCGTGAACTCACGACCGGTGGAGCGTAGCTTCCTCGAAAAAGCCGCCACTGCCGGGTCGCACGCGAATCCGACCGTCGTGACGGTCGTTGCCGCCGCCGAAGCGTTGGCTTGCGTAGGCCGACGAAATACCGGCGTGTAGCGCCGAAGTGACCCGCCCATCGCGCAACCTCCATAGCGTAAGAAGGAATCATTTAGCCACGGTAATAGGTCCCGAATGCGCCGGCAATTGAAGGGTCCACGTGCGAAGGGATACCGCGCTAGACCGCGTCGCTACAGGCTGCAATACTCGGAACTGACAGTTAACTGTCGTGCGCGTCAAAAGCGCATTTAGCAGGCATTAGACTGGGTACAAAAGTAGCCGGGTTTGCGTGGTAGTTGTGAACGCAACGATCACCCTATTGACGTTGGCAAAAATAAGTCAGATTGGTCATCCTTGCATTTACGCTCGCGAAATGAGCGTCCGCTGGGCACGTTCAGCAACCACAGCGGAGCCAGCGGTAGGCACTTACGGAGCGGTGTGAACCTGAACGACGACCGATCGCCTGAAGGCGTGGTCGTTTCGCTCCCACGGTTGCCTATCAGACGTTTATTTGAACGGTTCGGGACGTCTGCGCTCGAGAAGCAGCGCAGGGCAGTCACGAAGCAGGCACCACTAGGACACCCGGAGACGATCGAATGTGTGCAAACACTTCCAGGCACCGTGCAGGGCGCACTCGAGCGGGTACGCCGCCGGCGCCTAGTGTCTGGGCGGCCAAGCAGGTCATCGACGAGACGGGGCTGCGCCTGGTCGGGCCGATTCGTGATGCCGGGATCTACGCGGTCGGGCCCCGGCACGCAATCAAGGTCACCACCAGCTACGTCAAGTACATCGGCCGCGTGGGAGCCCTTGCCGTCTCACTAGGCGTCGGGATGGCGGTGGCTACCACTCCGTGCGTGGCTCATGCAGGCACCGATCCGGATT
>JAOPWT010000076.1 GCA_025965555.1 Mycobacterium sp. | reverse complement strand
GAATGTCCTTACGAGAAGCCAGGATCCACGCCGCGGAGCCGATCAGCGACGCGGTGGACTCGCCGCCCGCACTGAACAGCGTGATCAACATGAACAACGCCGTGGAGGGCTCGATCACCCCTGCCGCGCAGGCGGTGACGAGGTCACCGAGAAGATCGTCCTGCGGGTCCGCCGCCGCGCGCCCGAGTTGTTCGTCGATGTACCCGCCGAGTTCCATGACGGCGACGCCCGCAGCGGCGAGCTGATCCCGGCTGACCAGCCCTTCGACCATCTGGGTCGCCGAGTAACCCCACCGGACCAGCTTGTCGACGTCCTCGTCCGGGACGCCGATCAGTCGGCCGACGATCATCATCGGCAGCCGGTTCGCCATCGCGCCCATCCATTCGATGCGACCGTTGCCGACGTTGTCATTCCAGAGTTGGTCGGTGGTCGCGGCGATGAACGGCTCCAGTTCGCGGATCCGCTTCGCGGCGAGCTGCGGCAGCAGGGTCTTCCTGTGTACCGCGTGAGCGGGCTCGTCGGCCGTCGCCAGGACGTGGCTCTGGCCGCCGAGCCCCTCCATCTCGAACGGAATCACCGTGCCACCAGGCTGGAACGTCATCGTCGCCGTCAGGTTCGACGAGAAGTCCTCGGGACGAGCAATGGCGTCGTTGATCGCGTCCCAGTCGCACACCGCGTGGAAACCCGAGTCGCCGATGGGGTGCACCGGCCCCGAAGCCAGCATGCGCTGGTACAGCGGGTAGGGGTCCTGGATGCAGACGTCGTCGAACAGCTCGAGGCCCAGCCGACCGTCGGTTGTCATTGGCTCAGGTTCATCGGAGGACGGGGAGCGCGTCAATCGATTGGGCCGAAGTTGAACACCGAAGGCCACGGTCCGCGGCATGGTGTGTCTCACCAGGGCCACCTGACCTGCCGCGATGACCGGCAAGCGTGAACCGCCGTGTCTCACGCTGCGAACACCAGGTGTATTTGGTGCATGGCGTGGGAGGCTCGATCGATGACGCGGGACGACTGGCTGGTCGGCGGTGATCGCCGCGCCGTCGCCACCGAGCGCATCTACGAGATCGCCACCGACCTCATCGCGCGACGGGGAATCGCGGCCTTCGACATCGACGCCCTGGCCGCGCGGGCGCACTGCTCGCGCGCCACCATCTACCGTCACGTGGGAGGCAAGGGCGAGATCCGCGACCACGTGCTGATGCGCGTGGCCGAGCGCATCGTCGACACGGTTCGGCGCACCGTCGAAGGCATGACCGGATCGGAGCGAGTCGTCACGGCGATCACCGTCGCGCTCGAACAGATCCGGTCCGACCCGCTCGGCCAGTTGATGATCAGCCGCTCGACCGTCGTCGGGCAGGCGGACCTCCCGGCGTCACCGGTGATGGAGAACCTTGCCGCCGAGCTGACGGGGATCGCCGCCGACGACCCGGCGGCTGCCCGCTGGGTCGTGCGCGTGGTGTTGTCGCTGCTCTACCTGCCCATCGGCGACGCCGAGCTCGAAAGAGAAATGGTGCAGCGCTTCGTCGCACCGGCATTCGAGTCGGCTCGGTAGCTGATCGCCGCGGATGCGAGGACGATGGAACCGTGTGGAGACAACGATGACCACGGTGTCGGTCAACGGCAGGCGCGAACAGGTCATGACGGAACCGGACACCGCGCTGCTGTACGTCTTGCGAAACCATCTGGGGCTGAAGGGAACCCGATTCGGCTGCGGTCTCGGATTGTGTGGGTCGTGCCTCGTACTGATCGACGGGCATCCGAGCTACTCCTGTGAGGTGCCCGTGCAGGTCCTCGAGGGTCGCGAGGTCACCACCGTCGAAGGTCTCGGCACACCAGGTCGACCTCATCCGGTCGCCAAGGCCATCGTCGAGGGGCAGGCTGCGCAGTGTGGTTACTGCATCTCCGGAATCGTGATCTCCGCCGTCGCACTCCTCGAGGCCAATGCCGAGCCTACGGCCGACGAGGTGCGTCTAGCCCTTGACCGCAACCTGTGCCGATGCGGTGCCCACAACCGGATCGTGCGCGCCGTGCTGTCCGCCGCTGAGGAACTTCGCCGTCGAGACGCTGAGCGATGACCACGGAGATCTCGAGGGAACTGCCGGCCTCGATACTGGCCAACCCGAAGATCGGGGACTGGGTGCGGATACTGCCCGGCGGTGTGATTGAAGTCCGTTCTGGCAAGGTCGAACTCGGGCAGGGAGTGCTGACGGCGCTCGCCCAGATTGCCGCCGAGGAGTTGGACGTCGACGTCACGAGAGTTGGCATGACGGCGGCGGCTACCGGCGTCAGCCCCGACGAGGGGTACACCGCGGGAAGCCTGTCCATTCAGCATTCGGGGGCCGCGGTGCGGATGGCCGCGGCCGAAGCCCGAGCCGTCTATCTCGACGTCGTCGCGCACTCGTGGGGCGTGTCGGGGGATCTGCTAGTGGTCGTCGACGGCGCCATTGCCGCTCCGGACGGTCGGAGTACGACCTACTGGGCTCTGGCGAGCGATGAGCTGCTGGATCGGCCGGTCACCGGCCTCGCGCAGCCCAAGTCCGCCTCGGACTACGTGACGGTCGGTACCAGCGTGCCGAGGCTGGACCTGCCCGACAAGCTGGCGGCGCGGCCGCGGTTCGCACACGACCTGACGCTGCCTGCACTGACGTACGGCCGAATCGTGCGGCCGCCATCTCGTGGTGCCACCCTGCAATCCGTTGATACGACGCCCACGCTGGCGCTGGCGGGGGTGCTGGCCGTCGTCCGGGACGGTGACTTCCTCGGCGTCGTCGCCGAACGGGAGGAGACGGCGCTCTCGGCAGCGGATCGCCTGCGCGCCGACGCGAGGTGGCACGTACGGGCCACGCTGCCCGATGAGCTGGACCTGCCCGGCTTCCTGGTGTCGGCGCCCGCAGTGAGCACCGTCGTCGTCGACACCGCAGGGCGAGATCCGGATCCCGATTCGGGGAACGACTTCCTCGAGGCTCGCTATGACCGGCCCTACCTCGCACACGCCTCGATGGGACCTTCAACCGCAACGGCATTGATCACCAACCGCGAAGACGTTGTGCGCCTTGAGGTGTGGACCCACAGCCAAGGCATTTACGTCCTGCGGCGTGAGCTGGCTCGGGCGCTGCGCCTCGACGAGGATCGTATCTTCGTCCAGCACGTCGAGGGCGCGGGATGCTATGGCCACAATGGCGCCGACGACGTCGCGTTGGATGCGGCGTTGCTCGCGTTCGCGGTGCCAGGACGTCCCGTGCAGGTGGTGTGGTCCCGGCCCGATGAGTTGAGCTGGGCGCCCTTCGGACCGGCCGCGGCAGTGCGGATCTCGGCGGAGGTCGACGGCGGCGGTGCGGTCGTGGCGTGGCGCCACGACATCTGGGGCAACGGCCACGTCACCAGGCCTGGCTTCGTCCGAACGGTCGGTCTGCTCGCCGCGAGCCACCGGGAAGGTGGCGAGCCGATCGGGTCCGCGGGCGAGCCGCCGCTGGAGCATGGCGGCGGCGCCGCTCGTAATGCCGTGCCAGGATACGACTTTCCGGCCCACCGCGTGGTCAACCATCTGCTGTCGGTGATGCCGCTGCGGACGTCGGCGCTGCGGTCGCTCGGTGCGTTCGTCAACGTGTTCGCGATCGAGTCGTTCATGGACGAGCTCGCAGTGGCGGCGGCGCGTGACCCGGTCGAGTACCGCCTCGCGCAGTTGAGCGACCCTCGGGGGCGGGCGGTGATCGAGGCGGTCGTGCGGAGGTCGGGCTGGGCAGGCTGGTCGCCGGCGGACTCGCTCGGCCACGGCATCGGCTACGCCAGGTACAAGAACAGCAGCGCCTACTGTGCGGTGGTCGCGGAAGTCGAGGCCACCAGCGAGGTCCGGGTCCGCCGGCTGACGCTCGCAGTGGACGCCGGTCTGGTGATCAATCCCGATGGCGCAAAGAACCAGGTCGAGGGCGGCGCGATCCAGGCGACGAGTTGGGCGCTCAAGGAACGCGTCCGCTTCGACGACCACACCGTGACCAGTGACACCTGGGACAGCTACCCGATCCTGCGGTTCTCCGAAGTCCCTGCCGTCGACCTGGAGTTGTTGCCGGGCAACGGAAATCCGCCCTTGGGGGTAGGCGAGACTGCGCAGGGGCCGACCGCCGCGGCCATCGCCAACGCCATCTACGACGCGATCGGGGTGCGGGTGCGCAGTATGCCGTTCACGCAGGAACAGATCGTCACCGCGATGCCGGATTGACGGGTGCGTCTCTCAGTTGATTCAGCAGGTCCCTGGTGGCCCCGATCCGGGAGGGATCGTCGCCGAGCACGCTGGCGAGCAGGGCCGCCACCGATCTGTATCTCTCCGCCTTCCCGCTGATGACCACCGACCTGGACACCACCGCGACGTCGGTGCAATTGACACTGACCGCATTCCTCATCGGTATTGCATTGGGGCAACTGGTCTTTGGACCACTGTCCGACCGGTTCGGGCGAATGATGCCTCTGGTGGTGGGCTTGCTGCTGTGTCTGGCGGCCAGTGCCGCGACCGCGCTGGCGCCCACGGTCGAGCTCCTGGTGGCGGCACGGTCGCCCAGGGCATCACCGGCGCGGCGGGCATGGTGATCGGCAGGGCGATCATCTCCGATCTCGCCGTCGGGGCGGCAGCTGCGCGGGCGTTCAGCCTGATGATGATCGTCGGCGGTGTCGCACCGGTCGTCGCGCCGGTGCTTGGCAGTGTCTTGGTCGGCCCGCTCGGGTGGCGCGGGGTCATGTGGGTGGTCTTCGGAATCGTCGCAGCGATGTTCGTCGGCGTCGTCACCGTGGTTCGCGAAACCCACACCCGTGACCGCCGCGCCAGCGCCAGGTTCGACCGGGACAGGTCGCCAACGGTGCTGCGCGCACTGGCCTCACGCGTCTACATCGGCAACGCGCTGGCCTTCGCCTTCGCGTTCGCGACCATGATGGCCTACATCTCCGCCTCGCCCTTCATCTATCAGGTGATGATCGGGTTCAGCGAGGTTCAGTACGGAATCGCGTTCGCCGTCAACGCGCTTGGACTGGCGGCGATGAGCGCCGTGTCGGCGAGGCTGGCTGCGACCCGCTCCATCCGTGTCCTTGCCGGAACCGGACTCGCGCTCTGCCTCGCAGCTACCGTGACGATCGTCGTCGTGGTGGCCTCCGGGGCACCGTCATGGTTCCTGGCCGTCCCGCTGTGGGTCGCCGTCTCCAGCCTTGGCCTGGTGTTCGGCAATGCCACCGCGCTCGCGTTGAGCGCGGTCACCCGGGCGGCAGGCTCGGCGTCTGCAATTCGGTCTCGGTGCACTGGTGTCCCCACTGGTCGGGATCGGCGGCGAACACACCGCCGTGCCACTGGCCGCCGTGATGTTCGCGGCCCAGCGCGATCGCGTGTGTGTCCTTCCTGCTTGGCCGAGGACACCTACGACGGCACGGCTGAGTCACGCCCGGCTCATCGACGTGATTTCGGGCTTTCGGCCGACCAGCGGAACGACGTGACCCGCGCGTCCACGTTCAAAGCGCCCAATGCCATCTCGATCTCGGCGTCATCGCGGGTGGTCGTGGACAATTCGGCACGCACCTCGATCTCGCCGGCGCTCGACGTGGCGGACGACCGCAGCGAGTTGAGTTGGAAGCCGGGGCGACTGGCAGCACTCACGACGACCGCGCGGACTTCGACCTCGGCGTCTGCGCCGCACACCACTTCGACGAGGTAGTCGGCGGCCGGGTTCTCGCGGCTGCCCCACAGGTGGGCAGTGTCCATCTTCGACGCCAGTGGGAACAGAAATCCGTTGGTGGCAATGATGATCACCGCGCCGGTGATGGCCTCGCGCCACATCCAGGCACCCGCGAGCGCACCCACCGCGGCCGCGGCCCACAGTGTCGCCGCCGTGTTCAGCCCGGTAACCGAAGAACCCTGCTTCATGATCACTCCGGCGCCGAGAAACCCGATGCCGGAGACGATCTGGGCAGCAACCCGAGTCGGATCACCGTCGCCGTGGAACGAATACGCGCCGAGGATCAGGAAGAGTGCGGCTCCCATGCTGACCAGGGCCATGGTCTGAAGGCCTGCCATCCGCGCTCGCCATTGGCGTTCGACGCCGATCGCGACACCGAGGAGGGTCGCCAATCCGACCCGGACGAACATGTCGACAGCGATCATGACCGGGCCTTGACGGTCATCGTCAGTTGCAGCCGCTCACGCTGACGCGGCGCCCGTTCACGCCGACGCACCCGCTGACGTTCGCGCCGGGGGGCGGCGGTGGTGGCGGTGCGTAGTCCTCGGGCATGGGTGCGTAGTAGTCCGGCGGCGGTACGTAGGGCGCCACCACATCTGAGAGGTTGGCGCATCCGCTCACCGAGACACGTCGGCCCGCCGACACGCAGACGTCCGCGTTCGCGACGCCGGCGTCGTGAACCGTCACGAGCGTTCCGAGGGTTGCCACGATCGCCACGACTGTGCCCGCTCTGGAAAACCAAGACCTTGGCCGGTGATTCATGTGAATCTTCTCCTTAAGCCGCGTGCGGGAATGTTAGACCACTCCCCGGCGACGCGCCGCACGATTCACCCCAGAAGCGCGTGTCCCTGATCCGGCGGCAGCGGATTCCCTTCGTGACTAGATTGGGACTACTCACGTCTAAGGGAGGTCCCACCATGACCGCGACCGTTTCGACCCAACCCGGGTACCAAGTAGTCAATCCCGCCACCGGCGACGCCGGGCAGTCCTTCGACTTCGCCACCGACGCCGAGGTCGAGGCAGCGTTGGCCGCATCCGACAAGGCGTACCGCTCGTGGCGGGATCTGCCGATCACCGAGCGGGCCCGCATCGTTGCCCGGGTGGGGGAGCTGTTCAAGGAGAACTCCGCGCGGCTCGGCGCCATCGCGACCGAGGAGATGGGCAAGCCACTGCAGGAGGCGGTGGACGAGGCCGACTTCTGTGGCGACATCTTCGACTACTTCGCCACGGAGGGCCCGGGCCTGGCCGCCGACCAGGAGATCAAGACGTTCGCCGACGGCAAGGCCTACGTGCAGAAGCTGCCGATCGGGCCGTTGCTGGGCATCATGCCGTGGAACTACCCCTTCTATCAGATCGCCCGGTTCGCGGCCCCAAACCTGGTGCTGGGCAACACCATAATCCTCAAGCATGCCGAGTCTGTGCCGAAGTCCGCACTCGCGGTACAGGAGCTGATGGATGAGGCGGGCGTGCCGGCCGGTGCATACATCAACATATTCGCGTCGTACGGGCAGATCGAGGAAATCATCGGCGACCGCCGCATCGTCGGTGTCTCGCTGACCGGTTCGGAGCGGGCCGGGTCGGTCGTGGCATCGATCGCGGGCCGGAATCTGAAGAAGTGCGTGCTCGAGCTCGGTGGGTCTGACGCGTACGTGGTGCTGGACAGCGACGACGTGAAGGCATCGGCAGATCTGGCGTGGGACACCAGGGTTGGCAACACCGGTCAGGCCTGCAACTCGAACAAGCGGATGATCGTCACCAGCGACATCTTCGACGGCTTCGTGGAGCGGCTCGTCGAGAGGGCGAAGAATCTGAAGGCAGGCGATCCGGCCGAGTCGGCAGAGGGCACCTTCGCGCCGATGTCCTCGCGCAAGGCGGCCGAGACGTTGAACGAGCAGGTCCAGGATGCCGTCGCCAAGGGCGCGACGCTACATGTCGGCGGTGTGCTCGGCGACGGGCCCGCGGCGTACTACTCGCCCGCGGTGCTGACCGGCATCACCCCGGCGATGCGGGCGTACCGCGAAGAGCTGTTCGGACCGGTGGCGGTGGTGTACTCGGTCAGCAGCGACGAGGAGGCGCTGGAACTGGCCAACGACTCCGACTACGGGCTCGGTGGCGCGGTGTTCAGCACTGACAAGAAGCGCGCCGAGAAGATCGCGCAGCGTCTCGAGTCGGGGATGTCCAACGTCAACATCCCGGCCAACGAAGGTCAGGAGGTGCCGTTCGGTGGCGTCAAGCGCAGCGGCTTCGGACGCGAACTCGGTCCACTCGGCATGGACGAGTTCGTCAACAAGCGGCTGTACTACGTCGCCGACTGAACTAGTCGTGCTCGGTGCGCCGCGCTCGGGCGCGCCGCTTGCCCTCGTGCATGGCTGCCACCCTCGCGACGGGGATGGTGCGGCCCTGTTCGATCAGGTCGCTCGGCAGTCGCTGCGGTGGGGGCATCGAGTCCGCCCACGGATCGCGCCCGCCGAGGGCGTCGAGCGCGGTGTGGACCGTGAAGTCGGCGGGGGAGACCCGGTCGAGGTCGGA
>JAOPWT010000073.1 GCA_025965555.1 Mycobacterium sp. | reverse complement strand
AACGTGGCGAGGGGTCGATGTCGAAGCTGATGGCCAGCGAGACCGCCGTCGAGACCACCGAGCGCGCCATCCAGACGATGGGCGGATACGGCTACATCACCGACCACCCGGTCGAGAAGTGGTACCGAGATGCCAAGCTGTACACCATCTTCGAGGGCACCAGTGAGATCCAGCGCGTCGTCATCTCTCATGCACTCGGCGCCGCCGACGGCAAGCCGCCGATGCACGTCGACCTCGAGCCCTCCGGTGGTCCGTTCAACGCAATGTTCGGCAGGGGCACCCCGGCGCGCACCCAGCTCGCCGACACCGCGATGTCGATGCGCGACCGGGTGCCAAGGCCGGTCATGCAGCTCGCGATGAAAGTGCTCCGCCCGCCCAAGAAGTGAGAAACCGGCGTTCCCGCCGCAGTCGCCCGCGTCGACGTGCAAGACCGGATCAGCGGGGTACACCCATGGCGGTTGGCGCAGCTAATCATCCGGTACCCCTGGTTTCACCTTGGGGAAGTCTGGCAACATTACCGACGGGTAGGGAACGGTTGCTCAAACACTCGGCGGATGGGATGGCGGGCAAATGACAGAGCAGTCTTTGCGGTACGTGGCACAGGGCACCGAAGGTGGCGGCGCGGCGCTCGACCAGGTCATCGGCATGTCGGCGGTCGGCATGGTGATCGGCCTGGTCCTGCTGTGGATTGGCTACCAGCACCGCATGCGCAAGATCACGTGGTTGCACGATCTCGGCGAGTGGGCGGGCCGCAAGTTCCACCGGCCCGCGTGGGTGGCGCTTCCCATCGCGCTGTTCATCACCACGATCATCACGGCCCTGTTCGGCTTCATCTGGGACGTCAGCCTCCACATCGGCAAGGGACGCGATCCCGGTCCGCTGGCGAACCCCGCCCACTACTTCATCCTCTTCGGGCTCTTCATCCTCTTCATCGCGGGCTGCCTCGCCTGCGTGCTGCCCTACGACAAGCCAGGACCGGCCGCGGTGCGGATCACCCGCCACTGGTACGCCCCCGTGGGTGGAGTCCTGATGGCGGGCTGCGGGCTCTACGCGCTGATCGGTTTCCCGCTCGACGACGTCTGGCACCGCATCTTCGGCCAGGACGTCACGCTCTGGGGGCCGACCCACCTGATGATGATCGGCGGGGCCGGCTTCTCCACGCTCACGGCCCTGTTCCTGGAGCACGAGGGTCGACGCGCGGTCGGTGAGGACGCCCCCAAGGACGGCCCGGGCATCAAGTTCATCCAGTACCTCGCCTTCGGCGGTCTCATCATCGGGATGTCGGTCTTCCAGATCGAATTCGACTTCGGCGTCATGCAGTTCCGGCAGGTGTTCGAACCGATGCTCATCGCCGCCGCCGCCGCGCTCGGACTGGTGGCCGCCCGGATCATGCTGGGCCGCGGCGCCGCCATCATCGCTGCGCTCCTGGCGCTCGCCCTGCGAGGTCTCGTCGCCGTCATCGTCGGGCCCGTACTCGGATCGCCGATCAACTGGTTCGCGCTGTATCTGGGGCCCGCACTGGTCGTCGAGCTCCTCGCACTCACGCCATTGATCAAGCGGCCCATCGTGTTCGGCATGGTCAGCGGGCTCGGCATCGCCACGGTCGGACTGTGGCTCGAATCCCTGTGGATCGACGCGGTCTATGACTATCCGTGGCCCACCAGCATCTGGCCAGAGGCCCTCGCGATGGCGGTGCCCGTGGCCGTGCTCGTCGGTGCCTGCGGCGCGATGATCGGGATGGTGCTGACCAACCAGCAGCTGCCGCGACGTGCCATCAGCATCGGCCTGGTGGTCCTTGCCGTCGTCGCCATCGGCGGGGCGACCGCCAACGGGCTGCGCTACGAGGTGCCGCAGAACACGACGGCCACGATCGCGTTGACCGACGCGCCAAGAATCGGCGACCAGCGGATGGCGACGGCCGACATCCGCATCAATCCGCCGACCCTCGTGAGCGACGATCCCAACTGGGTGTCGATCCTCGGCTGGCAGGGCGGACTGGCCAACCAGCGCGGAATCTTCATCGACCACCTCGAGAAGGTGGGCCCCGGCCACTACCGCTCGACCGCGCCGATGCCGGTGTCCGGTCAGTGGAAGACCCTGCTGCGCGTGCACGACGGCCGCACCATGACCGCCGTGCCGATCTACCTGCACGGCGATCCCGGCATCGGCGCGGCCGAGGTGCCCGCGGAAGCCTCGATGACGCGGCCGTTCGGTCCCGAGATCACCATCCTGCAGCGCGAGCGCAACCCCGACATCCCGCAGTCGTTGTGGCTGATCGGTTGTCTGGTGGTGCTCGTCTGCACACTGACCCTCATCGCGGGCCTGTCCTGGGGTGCGGGTCGATTGAACAAGGCCGAGCCCACCAGGACCAAGGCCGAGTTCGAACCTTCAGCGCAGGCATGACGGCTTCCTCCGACGTCGACGTCCTCGCCGATCACGCGCTGCTGCTGGCGCTGCCCGCCTTCGCGCCCGCGGTCATCGTCGTGGGGGTGGTCATCTACGTGGCGATGAAGGACCGCCGCACTGCCGACGACGAGGACGCCGACGACGAGACTCACAGGGAGGGTTCAGCATCCGCCGACGAAGATGGTCCACCGTGATCACGCTGACGACCTCCAAGTCCCTCATCGCGCTGACCGCCACCGCGCTGCTCGTCGCAGGCTGTGGCGGGTCGAACGGATCGGGTGACGCCGCGGGCAGTTCGTCTGCGGCGCCCGCCATGACCGGCGCCCCGCAGATGTCGGATCAGCAGGCGCCGCCGGAGCGGTTGATCGTCGACGTCACCATCAAGGGCGGCGAGGTGACGCCCACCAACGAGCAGCTTCAGGCCAAGGTGGGCGATCCCATCGTGGTGCGCATCAACAGCGATGCGGCCGATCAGCTGCACGTCCACTCGAACCCCGAGCACACCTTCAACGTCGAGCCGAAGTCCGGTCAGTCGTTTCAGTTCACCGTCGCCGTTCCCGGCAAGGTCGACGTGGAACTGCACCAGCTGAACCGCACGATCGCCTCCATCGCCGTGCAGTGATCGACGAGCAGTCGAACACGGTCCTCGCCCACGGGCTTGGCGGCTCCAACGATCTGCCGATCCCCTACACCTACGCACTGATCGGAGCGGCGTGGGCGCTGACGTTCACCTTCGCCGTCGTCGTCCTGGCGTGGAAGAAGCCGCGGTTCGACGCCACCAAACCTGGCCGCCCTCTTCCGAACTGGGTGACGACGTGCACGGACGCCCCCGCGACGCGCTGGACGCTGGCCGTGGCGGGGCTGCTGTTGGCCGCGTGGGTGTCGGTCGCCGCG
>JAOPWT010000066.1 GCA_025965555.1 Mycobacterium sp. | reverse complement strand
AGGGCAGGAGCGCAGCGACTCGGGAAGTGTGACGGAGGGCAGGAGCGCAGCGACTCGGGAAGTGTGACCGAGGGGCTCCTGACAGACTCCGGCGTGGCACGTGCTGCCGCGGTGACTAGGCTTCGTGGTCGTGTCGCAGATCTCGCGGGACGACGTTGCCCACCTGGCGCGTCTGGCCCGGCTCACCCTGACCGACGGCGAACTGGACAGTTTCGCCCGCCAGCTGGACGCCATCCTGGCGTACGTCGGCCAGATCCAGGCCGTCGACGTCACCGGTGTCGAGGCCACCGACAATCCCCTCAAGGACGTCAACGTGACGCGACCCGACGCCGTGGAGCCCAGTCTGACGCAGGAGCAGGCGCTGGCCGCCGCGCCCAACGCGGTCGACGGCCGGTTCGCCGTGCCGCGCATCCTGGGGGAGGAGCAGTGAGCGACCTCATCCGTCTCGACGCGGCGACGCTGGGCGCCAAGATCGCGGCCAAGGACGTCAGCTCCACCGAGGTCACTCAGGCCCATCTCGACCAGATCGCGGCGACCGACGACCGGTACCACGCGTTCCTGCACGTCGCGCGCGACGCCGCGCTGGCCGAGGCAGGCCGGATCGATGACGCGGTGGCTGCCGGGGAGACGCTGCCGTCACCGTTGGCCGGCGTGCCACTCGCGCTCAAGGACGTGTTCACCACCGTCGACATGCCCACGACGTGCGGTTCGAAGATTCTCGAGGGCTGGCGCTCGCCCTACGACGCGACGGTGACCGCTCGGTTGCGGGCGGCGGGGATCCCGATTCTCGGCAAGACCAACATGGACGAGTTCGCGATGGGTAGTTCGACGGAGAACTCCGCGTACGGCCCGACCCGCAACCCGTGGAACGTGGAGCGCGTGCCCGGTGGCTCGGGTGGCGGTAGCGCCGCGGCGCTGGCCGCCTTCCAGGCGCCGCTGGCGATGGGCTCCGATACCGGTGGCTCCATCCGTCAGCCTGCAGCGCTGACCGCCACCGTCGGGGTCAAGCCGACCTACGGGACGGTGTCGCGGTACGGGCTGATCGCATGCGCGTCGTCGCTGGACCAGGGTGGCCCCTGCGCGCGCACGGTGCTGGACACTGCCCTGCTGCATCAGGTCATCGCCGGCCACGATCGGCGTGACTCGACGTCGGTGGAGGCCGCGGTGCCCGACGTCGTCGCGGCGGCCAAGGCGGGTGCCGTGGGCGATCTCACAGGCGTGCGCATCGGTGTCGTCAAGCAGTTGCGCAGCGGCGAGGGCTACCAGCCGGGTGTGTTGGCGTCGTTCAACGCCGCAGTCGACCAGCTCACCGCGCTGGGGGCCGAAATCTCGGAGGTGGACTGCCCGAACTTCGACTACTCGATGGCCGCTTACTACCTGATTCTGCCGTCGGAGGTGTCGAGCAACCTCGCCCGATTCGACGCGATGCGCTACGGGCTGCGGGTCGGCGACGACGGCACCCACAGCGCGGAAGAGGTGATGGCGATGACGCGGGCCGCCGGGTTCGGCCCAGAAGTCAAGCGCCGCATCATGATCGGCACCTATGCACTGTCGGCAGGCTATTACGACGCGTACTACAACCAGGCGCAGAAGGTGCGGACCTTGATCGCCAGGGATCTCGAGCGCGCCTATCAGAGCGTCGACGTATTAGTGACGCCCACCACTCCTACCACGGCCTTCGGCCTTGGGGAGAAGGTCGACGACCCGCTCGCGATGTACCTCTTCGACCTCTGCACCCTGCCGCTGAACCTCGCCGGGCACTGCGGAATGTCGGTGCCGTCGGGGCTGTCGGAGGACGACGGATTGCCCGTTGGCCTGCAGATCATGGCACCCGCACTGGCCGATGACAGGCTGTACCGAGTCGGTGCTGCCTACGAGGTGGCACGCGGCCCGCTGCCGACCGCGATCTGACGAGGGAAGATACTCACATGCGGATTGGAGTTCTCACCGGAGGCGGCGACTGTCCCGGCCTGAATGCGGTCATCCGGGCTGTCGTGCGGACCTGCGACGTGCGGTACAAGTCCTCGGTCGTCGGGTTTCTCGACGGCTGGCGCGGTCTGCTGGAGGACCGCCGCATCCAACTCGCCAACGATGATCGCAACGATCGACTGCTCGGCAAGGGCGGCACCATCCTCGGCACCGCGCGGGTCAACCCCGACAAGTTGCGCGCCGGACTGGATCAGATCAAGCAGACGATGGAAGACAACGGCATCGACGTGCTGATCCCGATCGGCGGCGAGGGCACGCTGACGGCGGCGCACTGGCTGTCGGAGGAGAACGTGCCGGTCGTCGGGGTGCCGAAGACCATCGACAACGACATCGACTGCACCGATGTGACATTTGGGCATGACACCGCCCTGCAGGTCGCCAGCGATGCCATCGACCGGCTGCACAGCACCGCGGAGTCGCACCAGCGCGTGATGCTCGTCGAGGTGATGGGTCGGCACGCCGGCTGGATCGCGCTCAACGCCGGGCTGGCGTCCGGGGCGCACATGACGCTGATTCCCGAGCAGCCCTTCGACGTCGAAGAAGTCTGCCGACTCATCAAGCAGCGGTTCATCCGCGGTGATTCGCACTTCATCTGCGTGGTCGCCGAGGGAGCCAAGCCCGCCGAGGGCACCATGCAGTTGCGCGACGGCGGCATCGACGAGTTCGGCCACGTCAAGTTCACCGGGGTGGCGCACCAGCTTGGCGTCGAGATCGAGAAGCGGATCAAGAAGGAAGTGCGCACCACGGTGCTGGGCCACGTGCAGCGTGGCGGTACCCCGACGGCGTACGACCGGGTTCTGGCCACCCGCTTCGGCGTCAACGCCGCCGACGCCGCGCACTCCGGCGAGTACGGGATGATGGTGTCGCTGCGCGGGCAGGAGATCGGCCGGGTTCCGCTGGCGGAGGCCGTCAAGCAGCTGAAGCTGGTGCCACAGAGTCGTTACGACGACGCCGCCGAGTTCTTCGGCTGACGTCGTCTCGTCGAGTGTGCGCACAGATCGCGAAATCGCTCGCGATCGCGATCTGGCAGCACACTCGATTGGTGAGTGAACCCACTAACTAGGATTGAGCCATGACTGTCGCCTCCGCCGAACTGATCGACTACGACGAGGTCATCGCTCGCTACGAGCCCGTGATGGGCATGGAGGTCCACGTCGAGCTGTCGACGGCGACCAAGATGTTCTGTGGGTGCGCCAACCAGTTCGGCGCCGAGCCCAACACGCACGTGTGTCCGGTGTGCCTCGGGCTTCCCGGGGCGCTGCCGGTGCTGAACCGGTCGGCCGTCGAGTCCGCGATCCGCATCGGGCTCGCGTTGAACTGCGACATCGCACCGTGGGGCCGCTTCGCCCGCAAGAACTACTTCTATCCCGATCAGCCGAAGAACTACCAGATCAGCCAGTACGACGAACCCATCGCGGTCAACGGCTACCTGGATGCCCCGCTCGATGACGGCACGACGTGGCGCGTGGAGATCGAGCGGGCGCACATGGAGGAGGACACGGGCAAGCTGACGCACCTCGGCAGCGCCACGGGTCGCATCACGGGCGCCACCACGTCGCTGCTCGACTTCAACCGGGCCGGTGTGCCGCTCGTCGAGATCGTCACCAAGCCCATCGAGGGCGCTGGTGCGCGGGCCCCCGAGATCGCCCGCGCCTACGTGACCGCGCTGCGAGACCTGTTGCGCGGGTTGAACGTATCCGATGTTCGCATGGATCAGGGTTCGATGCGCTGTGACGCCAACGTCTCGCTCAAGCTCATCGGCGCGCCCGAGTTCGGCACTCGTACCGAGACCAAGAACGTCAACTCGCTCAAGAGTGTCGAGGTCGCCGTCCGCTACGAAATGCGCCGTCAGGCAGCCATTCTGAACGCCGGTGGCGAGATCATCCAAGAGACCAGGCACTTCCACGAAGACGGCTACACCAGCGCGGGCCGCCGCAAGGAGACCGCGGAGGACTACCGGTACTTCCCCGAGCCCGATCTGGAGCCCGTCGCACCGAGCGCCGAACTGGTAGAACGGTTGCGTGGCACGATTCCCGAGCTGCCGTGGTTGCAGCGCAACAGGATTCAGGAAGACTGGGGCATCTCCGATGAGGTGATGCGCGACCTCGTCAACAACGGCGTCATCGATCTGGTGACCGCAACGGTCGCGGCCGGTGCCTCCAGTGAGGCCGCCAGGGCCTGGTGGGGAAACTTCCTGGTGCAGAAGGCCAATGAAGGTGCGGTGGCGGTATCCGACTTGGCCATCACCCCGGCGCAGGTCGCTGCGGTGGTCAAGCTGGTCGAGGGCGGCAAACTGTCGAACAAGCTGGCGCGCCAGGTCATCGAGGGCGTGCTGGCGGGGGAGGGCGAGCCCGAGCAGGTGATGGCAGATCGTGGGTTGGCCGTCGTCCGCGACGACTCGGTGATCCAGGCGGCCGTCGACGAGGCGCTCGCCGCAAGCCCCGACATCGCCGAGAAGATCCGCGGCGGCAAGGTTCAGGCGGCCGGCGCAGTCGTCGGTGCCGTCATGAAGGCCACCAAGGGTCAGGCCGACGCGGCGCGCGTCAGGGAACTGGTCCTGGCCGCCTGCGGCGTCGACGGCTAGGTGTTCTCGGCGTTGGTGCGGGGGAATCCGCCGCCCTGCGGGAACAGCGGGAAGACCACGTCGTCGACCTTGTCGGCGTCGCCGGAGGTCTTGTTGACGGTTGCGCCCCAGACGTTGCCGTCGGGCGAGAGCTGCAACGCCCAGGCGTGACCGTGCGTGTCCTGCCGGATCACCTCGGGGTCGCCGGTGACCGCGCCCGTGTCCGGTGCCAACCGGACGGCGACGGTCTGCTTGGTGTTGACCATGTTCACCAGGACGGTGCCGTCGGTCACCACGCAGCCTGCGATACCCGGCTTGTCCGGCCACGTCCACACGGTCGAGACCACCGAGTCCTTGGTGATGCGCTGCAGACGGTCACCGGTTGGTGTCCGATCGGTGACGTATTGGGAACCATCTGCGTCGTCGACGCACAACCCGCCGGTCTCGCCGATTCCGGTGAGCGCCGTCGTCGGCGGTGCCTGGTTCACGGTCGTGGGCTGTTCGATGCGGATCAGCTTTCCGGCCAGCGAACCCGGATCGGACGACTGGGCGGGGTTGCCCGCATCGCCGGTGAGCACTTCCAGCGTCGTGGGACTGGTGAACATCAACGCGCCCATGTTGCCCGCCGCACCCTTCGGGATGCCGGTCAGAATCGGCTTGGGAACGTCGCCGTCGGCGATCCGCACCACGCGGTTGTCGGTGGCGGTGCTGATGTAGGCGTACATCAGCCGGTCCTGCTCATAGGTCGGTGAGAGCACGATGTCCATCAGGCCGCCGTCACCGGACGGGTCGACCGGAATGACCACCTTGACCTTGGGTTCTGCGTTGGTCGCGATCTCCTTGACCGCGCCGGTGATGCGCTCGGCCACCAGCGCCGACTTGCTGTCGGGACCCATGATGAGTCCGCTAGTGCTCTCCAGACAGCCCTGCATCACACCCTTCGCGTCGCAGACCTTCGGGAACGGCTGCGCTGGCAGTGGCGGAGGCGGCGGCGGCGGCTCGCTGGGGGGAGGAGCCATCTGTGGTTCGGTGGTGAAGGGCTGCGACTGGTTGTCGTCGAACCTGGCGCACCCCGAGCCGACCAGCAACGCCGCGCACAGCAGCACCAACACACTCCGCGTCGGCCGGTGCAGACTCATGCCCGCCAGATTACGGATCGCCGGGCAGTGCGCGCCACGTCGGTGGCTGCATCGCGCACTGACCGCTTGGCGAATATGAGCGCGAAAGGACCGCGCCAATCCACGATTCGCAGGTAATTAGCACTTACGCTGGCAGACGTGACCAGTACTTCTCACGATCCGCGCGCATGGCAGAGACCTGAAGACCTCGCCGTGCGCCCTGCGTCGGCACGCCTGGTCGACCCGGAGGACGACCTCCCCTCATCGACGTACGCGGGCGACTTCGAGACCACCGCCATCCCGCGCTACGACTCGGGCACGCCCAGTCAGGAGCACTCCGGCTACGGACTGCTCGGTGAACCAGAACCGCTGCCCTACGTCCAGCCCGCCGGCAAGTACCAGACGGCGTCTGCTGAACCGACCGAGATTGAGCCGGACAGCTTCTCGGATCGGGCGGATGCGGGCCGAAGGGGCACCCAAGACCTCGGCCTGATGTTGCTCCGTGTCGGACTCGGCGCCCTGCTGATCGCGCACGGCCTGCAGAAGGCGTTCGGCCTGTGGGGTGGCCAAGGTCTCAGCGGCTTCCAGCAGTCTCTCGCGGACATGGGCTACCAATACTCGAACATCCTGACCTACGTCGGGGTCGCCGGTCAGATCGGCGCGGGGGTGCTCCTGGTACTCGGACTGTTCACGCCGTTGGCCGCCGCTGCGGCGGTCGCGTACCTGATCAACTCCCTGCTGGCAGCCGTTGCGGCGCAGCCGGACAGCGGTTACTTCGCCTTCTTCCTCCCCACGGGACACGAGTACCTGGTCATGCTGCTGGTGCTGGCGGGCGCCCTCACGCTGACGGGCCCCGGCAAGTACGGGTTCGACGCGGGTCGTGGGTGGGCCAGGCGCCCGTTCGTCGGATCGGCCGTCGCGCTGGTGCTCGGGATCGGCGTCGGAGTCGGCGTCTGGGTGCTGCTCAACGGTGCCAACCCGCTCGCCTGAGGTCCTACTCGTAGGGGTTGGGCACGCGACCGTCGGTCGCGGCCGTCAGCTGCGGCAGCGTCGCGAACGTCACCGCCGGTAGCCGGACGTCCGAGCCGTCCTTCAGATGCGCCGACGCCCACGCGCCGCCGTCGAAGCGCAGCCCGTCGACGTCCCCCCATTCGATGGTTCGACTGCCGACCAGTGAGCGCGCCGTGACGGTCTCGCGGTCGGCGGTGGTGCGGTAGCGCGCGACCGCCAGCGAGGCGGCGACGGGGATGATCAACAGCGCGGTGAACCACGCCGGATTGGCGAGTACCAAGGCGAGTAACCCCAGCGTGAAGAAGCCGACCGCGAGATGGGCCATCGGCGAAATCCTGATGACGACGGGAGTCGAGGGTGCCGCGGGGGGTGGGGAACTCACCCCGCCATCCTCCCACCGAGGCGTGCTGGGCAGGAATTTGACCTTTGAGCAGTGCGGAGACTACCTTCAATGGCTATGAAGACCGTCGCACTTCTCGTAGTAATTGGTTCGCGCGTTGGAGCGTAACCCGACTGATTAACCAGTCAGAGCCTACGAGCCGACGCGCAACCCTCGTGCAGCATCCGCTGACGGGGGTTTTTTGTTGCCCGAGAACATCACCACCAGATCCAAGCCAATACCCAACGAGGACGTAGAGGACATCGTGAGCGCACCGACCACGCGACCACCGGAGCCTGGCACGCGCGCCAATGGCACGCCGGCCGCCGCCAGCCCGCCCGCACCGCAGCCCAGAAGGGTTGCACCGCAACAGATGACGGGCGCTCAGGCCGTCATCCGCTCGCTTGAGGAACTCGACGTCGACACCATCTTCGGCATCCCCGGCGGTGCCGTGCTGCCGGTGTACGACCCGCTGTTCGACTCGCAGAAGCTTCGCCACGTGCTGGTCCGCCACGAGCAGGGTGCCGGTCACGCAGCCAGTGGGTATGCGCACGCCACCGGCAAGGTCGGCGTGATGATGGCCACCTCGGGTCCCGGTGCCACCAACCTCGTCACCCCGCTGGCCGACGCGCAGATGGACTCGATCCCCGTCGTCGCCATCACCGGACAGGTCGGCCGTGCCCTGATCGGCACCGACGCCTTCCAGGAGGCCGACATCTCCGGTATCACCATGCCGATCACAAAGCACAACTTCCTGGTCCGCAGCGGTGACGACATCGCGCAGGTGATGGCCGAGGCGTTCCACATCGCGCGCAGCGGCAGGCCGGGAGCAGTGCTCGTCGACATCCCCAAGGACGTCCTGCAGGCGCAATGCACGTTCAGTTGGCCGCCGAAGATGGACCTGCCCGGATACAAGCCGAACACCAGGCCGCACAGCAGGCAGGTCCGCGAGGCCGCCAAGCTCATCGCCGCCGCCCGCAAGCCGGTGCTGTACGTCGGCGGTGGCGTCATCCGCGGTGAGGCGACCGATCAGTTGATGGATCTGGCCGAGCTGACCGGGATCCCCGTCGTGACCACGCTGATGGCGCGCGGCGCCTTCCCCGACAGCCACCCGCAGAACCTCGGCATGCCGGGCATGCACGGCACCGTGGCGGCGGTGGGAGCCCTGCAGAAGAGCGATCTGCTGATCGCGCTCGGTACCCGCTTCGACGACCGGGTGACTGGCAAGTTGGATTCGTTTGCGCCGGAAGCCAAGGTGATTCACGCCGACATCGACCCAGCGGAGATTGGCAAGAACCGCAACGCCGACGTGCCGATCGTGGGTGACGTGAAGAACGTCATCACCGATCTGCTCGAGGCGCTGCGTCGTGACGCCACGTCCTCGGCGACGCTGAACATCGACAACTGGTGGGAGTACCTGCGCAGCATCCAGGCCACCTTCCCGCTGAGCTACGGACCGCAGAGCGACGGCAGCCTGAGCCCCGAGTTCGTCATCGAGTCCCTCGGCAGGATCGCAGGCCCGGACGCGGTGTACGTAGCAGGCGTTGGGCAGCACCAGATGTGGGCCGCCCAGTTCATCAAGTACGAGAACCCGAAGACGTGGCTGAACTCCGGTGGTCTCGGCACGATGGGGTACGCCGTGCCCGCCGCGATGGGAGCGAAGTTCGCCCGTCCGGAGGCCGAGGTGTGGGCCATCGACGGTGACGGCTGCTTTCAGATGACCAACCAGGAACTGGCCACGTGCGCGGTCGAGGGTGCGCCCATCAAGGTCGCCGTCATCAACAACGGCAATCTGGGCATGGTGCGCCAGTGGCAGACGCTCTTCTACGAGGAGCGGTACAGCCAGACGGATCTGGCCACGCACTCGCGTCGCATCCCCGACTTCGTCAAGCTGGCAGAGGCGCTCGGTTGTGTCGGATTGCGTTGCGAGCGTGCCGAAGACGTCGAAGACGTGATCAACCAGGCGCGGGCGATCAACGACCGTCCCGTGGTGATCGACTTCATCGTCGGCGCCGACGCCCAGGTGTGGCCGATGGTGGCCGCTGGCATGAGCAACGACGAGATCCAGGCGGCCAGGGGAATTCGGCCGCTGTTCGACGACCAGGGCAACGAGGGGCACGCCTGATGACCATCACCACCCACACCCTTTCGGTGCTCGTCGAGGACAAGCCGGGCGTGCTCGCGCGCGTGGCATCGCTGTTCTCGCGGCGTGGCTTCAACATTCAGTCACTGGCTGTCGGCGCCACCGAGCAGAAGAACCTGTCCCGGATGACGATCGTCGTCTCGGTGGAGGACTTCCCGCTCGAACAGATCACCAAGCAGCTCAACAAGCTGATCAACGTGATCAAGATCGTCGAGCAGGACGAGGACAACTCGGTCTCTCGCGAGCTGGCGCTGATCAAGGTCCGCGCCGATGCGGCGACCCGTGGACAGATCATCGAGGCAGTTAATCTGTTCCGCGCCAAGGTCGTCGACGTCTCGGCCGAGTCGCTGGTGGTGGAGGCCACCGGAACGCCTGGCAAGCTCGAGGCGCTGCTGGCGTTGCTCGAGCCCTACGGCATTCGTGAGATCGCACAGTCCGGCATGGTGACGCTTGCCCGCGGTCCGCGCGGCATCTCCGGCGTCAAGTAATCAACCCAACGCAGAAGAAGTAGAGACAAGGAAGAGCAAGGTGGCATCACAAAATGGCAGTTGAGATGTTCTACGACGACGACGCAGACCTGTCGATCATCCAGGGACGCAAGGTCGGCGTCATCGGATACGGCAGCCAGGGGCATGCGCATTCGCTGTCGCTGCGTGACTCGGGCGTCGAGGTGAAGGTTGGCCTCAAGGAGGGCTCCAAGTCCCGGGACAAGGTCACCGAGCAGGGCCTCGAGGTCGACACGCCCGCCGAGGTCGCCAAGTGGGCCGACGTGATCATGCTGCTGGCGCCGGACACCGCGCAGGCAGAGATCTTCAAGAACGACATCGAGCCGAATCTCGAGGCAGGCAACGCGCTGTTCTTCGGGCACGGCCTGAACATCCACTTCGACCTGATCGAGCCTGCCGACAACATCACCGTCGGCATGGTCGCGCCGAAGGGCCCCGGTCACCTGGTGCGCCGCCAGTTCGTCGACGGCAAAGGCGTGCCATGCCTGATCGCCATCGACCAGGACCCCACGGGCGAGGGCCAGGCGTTGGCGTTGTCGTACGCCAAGGGCATCGGCGGCACCCGCGCCGGCGTCATCAAGACGACGTTCAAGGAAGAGACCGAGACCGACCTGTTCGGAGAGCAGGCCGTGTTGTGCGGTGGCACCGAGGAACTGGTGAAGGTCGGCTTCGAGGTCATGGTGGAGGCGGGCTACGCCCCAGAGATGGCCTACTTCGAGGTGCTGCACGAGCTCAAGCTCATCGTGGACCTGATGTACGAGGGCGGGATCGCGCGGATGAACTACTCGGTGTCCGACACCGCGGAGTTCGGCGGCTACCTGTCGGGTCCTCGCGTCATCGACGCCGACACCAAGGAGCGCATGCGCGCCATCCTCAAGGACATCCAGGACGGCACCTTCGTCAAGGAGCTCGTCGCCAACGTCGAGGGCGGTAACAAGCGCCTGGAGAAGCTGCGCAAGGAGAACGCCGAGCATCCCATCGAGGTCACCGGCAAGAAGCTGCGCGACCTGATGAGCTGGGTCGACCGGCCCATCACCGAGACGGCCTAGTCTCTCAGCTCACTACGCGACTTCGGCACGCAAGCGTTCGCTCGGCGAATTCTTGCGTGCCGAAGTCGTCTCTAGGCGACGAGGCGTTCGGTGAGTTCGACCGGATG
>JAOPWT010000060.1 GCA_025965555.1 Mycobacterium sp. | reverse complement strand
GAGGAGCAGGCAGGCGCCATCCTCTTTCTGCTGTCGGACCTGTCGAGTTACGTGACCGGACAGACGCTTTTGGTCGACGGTGGCCTCGACCTCAAGTGGAGTCACCTCGCGTCCGACCACACCTCGTTGTTCCTGAAGGACCAAACCTTCCGCGCCGAGATCAGGAGGACCTGATGACCGACACCAGAGACGACGTGGTCCGTGAGGTGGTCGAGGAGCTTTCCACGCCGACGACCATCGGCGTCGAGGCCTACACGTCCGAGGCGTACGCCAGAGCCGAGCGGGACAAGTTGTGGCGCAAGGTGTGGCAGCAGGTGGGCCGAGTGGAGGAGATACCCGACGTCGGCAGCTACCTGACCTACGACATCCTCGACGACTCGATCATCGTGGTGCGCACCGGATCCAACGAATTTGCCGCCCACCACAACGTCTGCATGCATCGCGGCCGCCGCCTCGTCGACGTCCCGCCCGGGGCCAAGCACGCCTGCGACAAGACGCGGAAGTCCTTCGTCTGCGGATTCCACGGCTGGACCTACGGTCTGGACGGCGCGTGCACGCACATTCGCGAGCAGGACGACTGGCAGGGCGCGCTCACACGTGAGAACACACACCTTGCGCGCGTCAGCGTCGATACCTGGGGCGGTTGGTTGTTCGTCAACATGGACGCCGATCCAGAACCCTTGGCCGACTACCTGTTCCCCGCCGCTAAGATCCTCGACCCCTTCGGGCTGGAGAACATGCGCTTCAAGTGGCGCAAGTGGCTGAACTTCGACTGCAACTGGAAGGTCGCGCTCGAGGCCTTCAACGAGACCTACCACGTGTTCACCACGCACCCGGAGTTCAACAAGTTCGGCGAATTCAAGGGCTGGGCCAAGGCGCAGGGCAAGCACAGCAACATCGGGTACGACGCCCCAAAGGGCTTGGACGAGACCAAGTCCAAGATTCGGCTGGGCTCCGGTGACCCACGCATCTCGACGGCGGAGATGCAGGTCTACACCATGGAGGAGACCAACGCGACCACCACGCAGACGCTGGTGAACGCGGCCAAGCGACTGGTCGACGAACTGCCGGAGGGCACGCCTGCCAACAAGGTTCTCGAGCACTGGCTCACCTCGGCCCGCAACGACGACGCGGCACGCGGCGTGATCTGGCCGACCATCCCCGCGGACATCCTCGGTCAGAGCGGCACCGCCTGGCAGCTCTTCCCGAACTTCCAGATCGGCCAGGGCCTGACCAGCGCGCTCTGCTACAGCGCGCGCCCCGATCCCAGCTACGACCCGGACAAGTGCATCTTCGAGGTGGCGGTGTTCGAGCTGTATCCCAAAGGCGAAGAGCCGCAGACCGAGTGGGTGTACACGCCAGTCGGTGACCCGAACTGGCTGTCGGTGCTACCGCAGGACTTCTCCAACATGGCGGCGGTGCAGCAGGGCATGAAGTCCCTCGGCTTCCCCGGCACCAAGCCCAATCCGTACCGCGAACGCAGCACCGTCAACCTGCACTACCAACTGTCGAAGTACATGGGCACCGGCGAGCCCCAAGAACTCACCCAGAAGGAGAAGCGATGAAGGTCAATCTCGGAACCGGAGCCCAAAACTCGCATGACTGGGACCGTGTCCTCGCGGGCAACTACAGCAGTGCACCCGAAACCCCCGACTGGCAGTGCGTCGAGGGTGCGCTGGCCCTGGGGGACCTCGCCGAGCCGCTCGGGTTCGACGGCATCTGGTTCCCCGAGCACTGTGGCACCCCATATGGCATGACGCCCAACCCGATTCAGGCCCTGACCTACTTCGCCGGTCGGACCGAGCGGGTCGGTCTCGGCACATTCGTCGCCGTGGCACCGTGGTGGAACCCCGTCCGGTTGGCGCACCAGATCGCCTACCTCGACATCGTGTCGAAGGGGCGCTACAACACCATCGGCATCGGCCGCGGGGTGTCCAAGTCCGAGTTCGACGCCGTCGGCGTCCCGCGCGAGGAGAGCCGCGAGCGGTTCAACGAGTGCCTGGACATCTTGGAGCTAGCCTTCAGTGGGGAGCGGTTCTCCTACGACGGGGAGATCTTCTCCTTTCCCGAGATGTCGCTGCGCCCAGAGCCATACAGCAAGGACCTGTTCTCGCGCATCTACAGTTCGTCCTCGACCGCAGAGTCGCTGGAGATCTTGTCGCGGCGCGGCATGGTGCCGTTGTTCGTCGGCAACAAGCCGATCTGGGACGCCGGCGCCGAGGTGCAGAAGGTGAACACCTTCAGGCAGGAGGAGGGTTTCGCGCCCTGTCAGCCGAAGAACGTGATGTTCATGTATTGCACCCCGGACGAGCCCGACGCGCAGCAGACCGACGAGTGGATCTGGACGGCCAACCGGGACGTCACCGTGCACTACGGGTTCGCCGATGCCTCGAACTTCAAGGGCGTCAAGGGGTATGAGGCCTACGCCGCCCGGGAGGCCAGTGCAACCGCCGTGCTGGCGGAGGCCGTTCAGGACAAGCCGGAACCAGGTACCAAGAAGATGCCCGGGTATCACGCGTCCAACCTGCTGATCGGCACGCCGGACACCATCTTCTCCAAGCTCAAGGCCGCCCAGGAGGCGTGCTCCTTCTCCGAGGTGACCATCGTCCCGCAGTTCGGCACGATGCCGTACGCCGACGGGATCGAGAGCGTGAAACTGTTCGCGCGCGAGGTGCTTCCCGCCGTGCACGAGATGGCCGCACCGTTGCATCCCGGCGCACTGCCCGCGGAGGTGCTGGCATGACGGTGTCCGAGGCAGAGGCCGCTGATACCTCCCGTCGCTCCGCTCGCCCCGAGCAGCACGGAGTGCCCGCCGCGGGTGGGTGCGGGCCGACCGCGACACCCGAGGACGTCGACATCCCGGCGCTGCGGGAGAAGTACCGCCTCGAGCGGGAGAAGCGGCTGCGCAAGGAGGGATCCAAGCAGTACGTCGAACTCGAAGACGACTTCGCCGGTTACTACGAGACAGATCCGCACACGCCGCGGATCGAACGCGATGCCATCGACGCCGACATCGACGTCGCGGTGCTCGGTGGCGGGTTCGGTGGACTGTTGTCGGCGGCCCATCTGAAGAAGGCAGGCGTCGAGGACGTCCGGATCATCGAGCTGGGTGGTGAC
Organism: Mycobacterium sp.; assembly: GCA_025965555.1. GTDB lineage: Bacteria > Actinomycetota > Actinomycetes > Mycobacteriales > Mycobacteriaceae > Mycobacterium. The sequence goes on along the minus strand of JAOPWT010000060.1, from coordinate 295 downwards.
TTCGGTGGTGTCTGGTACTGGAACAGGTATCCCGGCATCCAGTGTGACAACGAGTCCTATTGCTACATACCGCTTCTCGAAGAGCTCGACTTCATGCCGAGCAAGAAGTTCGCTGATGGGCCGGAGATCTACGAACACTGCCGCAACATCGGCAAGCACTTCGGGCTCTACGACAACGCCATCCTGTCCACCCAGGTCAGAAACCTGAAGTGGGACGACGAGATCGAGCGCTGGCGCATCACCACCGACCGGGACGACGACATCAGGGCGCGCTTCGTGGTGATGGCCTCCGGGC
>JAOPWT010000022.1 GCA_025965555.1 Mycobacterium sp. | reverse complement strand
CGAACGAGGAGATCATCCGGGCCGGGATGCCGGCTTTCTGGCGTCGCGCTTGCGGCTACCGGCTCGACCGGATGGTGGGCTTCGGGGAAGACAACCCGTTCGATCTGGCCAAGTTCGTGGTGGGTGCGGAGGGCACGCTGGTGGTGGTCACCCACGCTCTGGTGGACCTGGTGCCCAAGCCCGCGCGCACGGTTTACGCCGTCGGCCACTTCACCGACACCGCGAGCGCCATTGCGGCCACCACGGATGCGTTGAGCTGCGGGCCCCACCAGGTCGAGCTGATGGACCGTACGATCCTGGAACTGTCCCGGCAGAAGATCGAGTACGCCGAGCTAGGGAACATCCTCGTCGGCGATCCGGGTGCACTGCTGTTCGTCTCGTTCACCGGTGACGACGAAGCGAGCCAGATCGCCAAGCTGGACCGGCTCGACGGGCTGTGGCGGCAGCACGGGCATGGCTACCACACGCTCCGCGCGGTCACTCCCGCCGATCAAGGGGCGTTGCTGAAGGTCCGCAAGTCCAGCCTGGGCCTGCTTATGGCCGCCGGAGAGGGCACTCGCCGCCCGCTCGCCTTCGTGGAGGACACCGCCGTCGATCCGGCTCAGCTGGCCGAATACACCAAGCGGTTCAAGGAGATCCTCGACGACCACCAGCTGGAGGCCGGGTTCTACGGCCACTGCTCGGTCGGCTGCCTGCACATCCGCCCGTTCGTCGACCTGACCAAACCGGACGAGGTGGCCAAGATGCGCACGGTCGCCGAAGCGGTCAAGGATCTTGTCGCCGAGTACGGCGGAGTCAACTCCAGCGAACACGGAGACGGCCTTGCCCGCAGCGAGTTCAACCGAGAGATTTTCGGCGACCAACTGTATGAGGTGATGCGCACGGTCAAACGCATCTTCGATCCCGGTAACGGCATGAACCCGGGCAAGATCGTCGACGCGCCACCGATGACCGAGAACCTGCGCGACCGCGACGCACTCCCGCCCGCCCCGCCCCTGAAGACGGCGCTGCGGTTCGAGGCCGTCGGCGGCATGCGTGGCGCCGCGGATCGCTGCATGAACATCGGCCTGTGCCGGAAGTCCACTTCGGGCGTGATGTGCCCGTCCTACATCGCGACCAACAGCGAGGAGCACTCCACCCGGGGCCGGGCTAACGCGCTGGTGAAAGCACTGTCCGAACCGGACCCGCACGCCGCTCTTGGCGGCGAGCGGCTGCATGAGATCCTCGACCTGTGCCTGATGTGCAAGGCCTGCAAGAGCGAGTGCCCGATGAGTGTGGACATGGCCTCGCTCAAGGCTGAGACGCTCGCGCATCACCACGAGATCCACGGAGTCCCGCTGCGCTCGCGTGTCTTCGGCTCGATCCGCCTGCTCAACCGGATTGGCTCGGCGACCGCCCCGCTGTCGAACCTGCCCGGCCGGGCCGCATTCGTGCGCCGGATCATGGACCATACTCTCGGCATCACGGCCGCCCGCCCACTGCCTGTTTTCCAGCGCGACAGCCTGCTCCGCTGGTTCCGCCGCCACCGGCGGGCCGTGCCACCGGTCCAGGCGCCGTTGGGCACCGTCAACTGGCTCGCCGACTCGTTCACCACCTTCACGGAGCCGCACATAGGCGCTGCGGCCATCGAATTGCTGGAGCGCTCGGGCTGGCGCGTCGAGCTCGCGAGCAGCGGCTGCTGCGGTCGGTCGAGCATGTCCAAAGGGCTGCTCGACGACGCGAGGAAGAAGGCGTCGGCGTTGGTCCGCTCGCTGGCGACGAACACCGACCCGGGCTCACCGATCGTCGGCTGCGAGCCGTCGTGCCTGTTCATGCTGCGGGACGAGCACGCCGCACTTCTGCCCGGCTCGGAGTCGGTGCACGCGGTCGCGGGCCGGGTCAGGCAGGTGGAGGAGCTGCTCGTCGAAGCGATCGACGACGGTCGGCTGACCCTGCGTGCGGATTCGTGGCTCGCTGGGCGGCGGATCGTGTTCCACGGTCATTGCCACCAGAAGGCCGAGGTCGGCACGGCGGCCTCGATGGCCTTGTTGCGCCGGATTCCGGGCGCGCACGTCGTGGAGATCGACTCCGGCTGCTGTGGGATGGCCGGCTCGTTTGGTTTCGAGTCGGAGCATTACGACATGTCCATCACGGTGGGCGGGGACCGGCTTTTCCCGACCCTCGCGGCGGAGCCGGAGGAAACGATCGTGGCCGCGACCGGTGTGTCGTGCCGGCAGCAGATCTTCCACGGAGCGGGCCGCACCGCGTGGCACCCGGTCGAGCTGGTGCGCGGGGCGCTGGCCGGCCCCGGCCGAGAATAGGAGACACCGTGCGTTTTGTTCGCTACTCGCTTGACGGGAGGGCCGGGCGTGGCGTGGTGGTCGGGGATGTGGTCCACGAGTTTCCCGGCGGGAATGGCGGGCCGGGCAGGGTGGTGGGGAGGCTGGCGGAGCTGGCGCTGCTCTCCCCATGCGATCCCCGCACGATCGTGTGTGCCGGTAGCAACTACGCCGGTCAGATCGCCGAGAAGGGCCGGCCCTGGCCGGAGCGGCCACCACTGTTCCTCAAGGCCCACAACGCGGTCACCGGCCCGGACTCGGTGATACTGCGGCCTTCAGAGGTGCGGCGCCTGGAGTACGAGGGCGAGCTGGCCGTCGTCGTCGGCCGCACAGCCCGCGACGTGCCAGCCGATCGTGCCGCGGACTTCGTGCTCGGCTACACCTGCGCGAACGACGTCACTGCGCACGACTGGCGTGACGACGGACAGTGGACCCGCGCGAAGAGCGCGGACACCTTCTGCCCAATGGGTCCGTGGATCGAGACCGACATAGCCGATCCGTCGGCGTTGCAGATCACCACCCGGCTCGGCGGCCAAGTCGTCCAAAAAGGATCGACCTCGGACATGGTATTCGGGATAGGCGAGCTGCTGGCGTTCGTCACTCGATGGATCACGCTCGAAGCTGGGGATGTGCTGCTGACCGGCAGTCCTGCCGGGGTAGGTCCGATGGTGCCCGGTGACATCGTCGAGGTCGAAATCTCCGGTATCGGCACGCTTCGCAACACAGTGGCGGACCGGGGCTGATCGAACCGCGATCTTCTTCGTACGGCGGGAACGATGCAGGCGGAGGCTACATTGACGACACGATTCAACCCACCCTTGACCGGCGTGACCGTGCTCGAGGTCGGCGCGTTCATGGCCGCCCCGTACGCGACGATGCAACTGGCTGACCTCGGCGCCCGCGTGATCAAGGTGGAGAATCCCGACGGAGGCGATCCCGTCCGCGCCAGCGGGCCGTTCATCCA
>JAOPWT010000221.1 GCA_025965555.1 Mycobacterium sp. | reverse complement strand
TCCCGATGTCTTCTGCTGCGCACTCATCACCGTGACCGTGGCCCGGATCTGGGTCCCCACCCTGACCGGCGAAGGGAATCGCACCTTGTTGAGCCCGTAGTTCAACGCCGCCGTCTGCTCGCGGATCTCCAACACCTGCGAGATGACGGCGGAGGCGAGCGATAACGTCAGATAGCCGTGCGCGATGGTGCCCCTGAAGGGGCCCTTCGCCGCCCGCTCGGGATCGGTGTGGATCCACTGGCGATCGCCGGTGGCCTCGGCGAACTGATCTACTCGCCGCTGGGTGACCGTCATCCACTCGGTGGTGCCGAGTTGCTGTCCGACGAGCTTGAGCAGGTCGGCAGGTTCTTCTAGAACGGTTGTCATTCGATTCCCCTCGACGTTCAGCGCTCGAGCACGTAGGAGCCGGGAGCCGGCTCAAGTGGCGCCATCCCCGCGCCCCCGAGTGCCGCCGGTGCGGCCTTCTTCTCGCCGCTGCGCTCACCGAGCCAAGCGACGAAGTCCGGCCACCACGAATCCGTGTGCCGTTCGGCCGACTCCACCCAAAATTCCGGGTCTTGCTCATCCACGTCGCCCAGCCGATAGCTTGCTCGCGGGTTGCCCGGCGGATTCACCAGGGAGGCGATGTGTCCGCTGGAGGACAGCACGAAGCGCATGTTCTCGATGCCAAGCAGGCGGGCACTGCGATAGCACGCTTGCCACGGCGATATGTGATCGGCAATTCCCGCGACAACGTAGGCATCCGTGGTCAATTGGTTGAGATCCACCGGCGTACCCAACATGCTTGCCGCGCCCGGTGTCACCAGGGAATTGTTCACACCCGTCATCACCATGTCTCGGTGCAGTGCAGCGGCCATCCGGGTCGTGTCGGCATTCCAGTACAGGACGTCGAAGGCCGCAGGTGACTTCCCCTCGACGTAGTTGTTCACCCAGTAGCGCCACACCAGATCCGTGGGCCGCAGCCAAGCGAATACCTCCGCCAGGGATCGCCCGTCCAGATAGCCTTTCCGCGCTGACAAGGCGATCGCGATATTGGCGGTCTCTTCGTCGATGGCAGCCGAAGCGAAACCGGCCTTCTGCTGGTCGAGAACAGTGACCATGAGCGTCAAGCTCGCCAGCCGTTGGCCCTCTCCGATCGCGTTGAGGTGAGCCGCCGTCATCGCGGCAAGGATCCCACCCGAACACGATGCCTGCAGATGGGTGCGCTCTGTCTGGGTGATCTTCTCGACGGCCTCCAATGCGTTGAGGATCGCCTGGCCATAGGTGTCGAATCCCCAATTCCGGTTCTCCGCAGTGGGATTGCGCCACGAGATCGCGAACACCTGTACACCCTGTCCGACGAAGTACTCGATCATGCTCCGGCCGGGCGCGATGTCCATGATGTAGAACTTGTTGATCACCGGTGGCACCATGAGCAACGGCGTCGACAAGACACTCTCGGTTTGCGGGGCGTACTGGATCAGCTCGAATTCCTCGCACCGAAAAATCACCGACCCGGGTGTGACGGCGATGTCGTCGCCCACCGTGAACGCGTCGGGGGCCACCATCGACGGAACCCGCGGCGCCGACATCATGTCATCGACGAAGTGGCGTAACCCACGCACAGCGCTGAGTCCACCGGTGTCGATGAGCGCCTTCCACCCCAGCGGGTTCAGCACGGGGTTGTTGCTCGGTGCGAGCGCCTCGGTGAGGAGATCCAACACGAATCGAATCCGCTCGGCATCCCGCCAGTCGAGGTCCGCATCTGAATACAGTTGGTTGACAGTGTCGTTGGCCGCCAGATAGGCCTGCATCGTCCGGTGAAGAAGCGCATTGCCGCGCCATGCCGGATCCGCGAATCTCTTGTCCCCCTTGGCGGGCGCCAGCTCCGAGCGGCCTTCCGCAATCGACACCAATTCGCGACCGAGCGACGATGCGCGCGACGCCACCGTACGTGGCTGCCTGGCGAGGTTGAGTACGAATCGGCTCCACGCCACGTTGGGCATCAGCCGATCCGCCATGCCGACGGCCGAACTCGTCAACAACAGATCCAGCGGAGCCGCAAGCTCATTGGCGCCTGCCCTCGTGGTGACTGCCACGTGTCACGCCTCCTCGGGTGGTGGTTTCACTTCACGGCGCAAGAGCTTGCCCGTCGGGCCGGTCGGCAGGGTGTCGACGAACCAGATCCGGCGTGGGTACTTGTAGGCGGCCACCCGGCCCTTGACGAATTGGCGCAATTCGTCCAGTTCGGCCGATGCGCCTGCCTTCAACACCACTGCCGCGCCGACTTCCTCGCCAAGTGACTCGTGCGGAATGGAGACGACGGCAACGGCGGCCACCGCGGGATGCTCGTGCAGCGCCTCTTCTACCTCGCGCGGGTACACGTTGTATCCCCCGCGAATGATCAGGTCTTTCTTACGGTCGACGACGTAGTAGTACCCGTCGGAGTCGACGATGGCGATGTCACCGGTGGAAAACCAGCCGTCCTTGATTGCCTCGTCGGTGGCATCGGGCAGATTCCAATACCCCTTCATCACATTGCGGCCCTTGACCTGAATCTCGCCCGGCGTACCCCCTGGCACCGGGTTCCCGTCCTCATCGACGACGCGCACCTGAACACCCTCGATCGGGGTGCCGATGGATCCCGGGCGGCGTTGCGCGTCAGGGTGATTGAACGTCACGGCCGGCGATGTCTCGGAAAGGCCATAGCCCTCCAGGATCATCGCGTCGAAGGTCTTCTCGAAATCGTTGAGCACCGCGACGGGCAGGGCCGCGCCGCCGGACACGCACGTGCGCAGTGTCGCCGTCGCGTCCGGCAGCGGGAACTGATCCGCCACCGACAGGAGCGCGCTGTACATGGTGGGCACGGCCTGAAGCACCGTGATGCGGTCGCGGCCGATTCGCTCGATCGCCTTGACCGGGTCGAAGCGTGCCATCAGCGAAAGGCTCGCGCCCGCGGCGATCGCGGCGTTCATCGCGCACGTCATCCCGAACACGTGGAACAGGGGCAAGCAGGCCAGCACGACGTCCTCATCGGTGAGCTTCAACAGGCGTCGCACGATGACGTCCCTGTTCGAGCCGAGGCTTCCGTGCGTCAGCTCCGCGCCCTTCGGCGTGCCGGTGGTTCCCGATGTGTGCAGCACGACCGCAGTGTCGGAGTCGGCACGTTCGGCGAGATCACCGAACTCGGGCAGGCCGACGGTCAACCGGGACAGTGCGGGGTCGTCGACGAGCCACAGCCTGGCGCCGGTGGCGTCGGCACCCTCGGTCGCCGCGTCGGCGAACGCCGAACTCCCGATCAGCGCCTTCGAGTCGGTGTTCGACAGGTAGAACTGCACTTCGCGACCCTTCATGAGCGGGTTCATCGGCACCACGATGGCGCCGAGCCGCCAGATGCCGTAGTAGCTGATCGGTGCTGCGGCGATGTTCGGCAGCATCACGCCGACCCGGTCTCCCACACCTATCCCCTCGCGGTCGAGCAGATGTGCCAGACGGGCCGACGCGATATTCAATTCCGCATACGTCATCGTGCCTTCGTCGGTGATTGTCGCGACCCGATCAGGGATACGCGCAGAACTAGCAACGAGGTTCAGAGCGAGATTCGACATTGCAGCTCCATCCGGCCCGCTTGGGTGGTAGCTCGATCATCTCGATTGAAGGGCACACCGTCGTTGTCTTGCCGAACACCGCAGCCCCGGTCACGTTGTGCCCACGAACAATCGGACGGTGCCCAGACGGAGCGACAATGAATACCGCTGGCTTGCGCGGCTGTCCCCGCGTGAATCGTTGACACCGGACTCACTGGGAGTGGAAATGACCGAAACCGTTCACGCGCCGACGACACGATCGGGCCTGTTTCAGCCCATCGTCGACAACGTCGTCTCCACCACGAAGAACTGGTGGTTACTGCTCATCGCCGGCGTGGCCTGGATCGTGATCGCCGTGGTGATCCTGCGATTCGACTACGCCACGGTGGCGACCATCGCCACCCTCTTCGGATTCTTCAGTTTCCTGGCGGCAGCCAATGAAGTCATGGTCGGCGCCGTCTCGACCACGGGCTGGCGCATCCTGCACTGGATTCTTGCCGCGCTGTTCGTCGTGATCGGTGTCATTGCGTTCATCCGGCCCGGCGACACGTTCGTCGGCCTGGCGGCCGTCATGAGCTTCTATTTCATCTTCCGTGGATCATTTGACATCGCAATGGCATTCGCGGCCAGTAGGGCACCCGGGTGGTGGGTACTACTGCTCGTCGGCCTCGCGGAGTTGGCGGTCGGTTTCTGGGCCGCGGGCTCGTGGAACGTGTCGGTCACCGTGCTGGTGGCATGGGTCGCCGCTGGTGCGCTGATTCACGGCGTCGGTCAGATCGCCGCCAGCTTCGCCGTGCGCAAGGTCGGCCACAGTGTCTCCGCCATCGACGGACAGCACGCGTCGTGAGTTGGGGGACGGGATGAGTTCACTTCGCACCGAAGCCAGCCGGCTGGTGCCGCGTCGGCTCCTCAAGGGCACCGAAATGCACCACCCGGCGGTGATCGACGAGGCGCGCAAACGCAACGCGAGTCTCCAGTTGCGGGTGGCCGACCAGATCACCGCATTTGCCGGGTCGATGAGCTTCGTCTTCATCCATGCGGCGTTGTTCGCGGTGTGGATGGTGTTCCTCGAGCGCAGTCCTTGGCCGACGCTGACCCTGGTGGTCTCGCTCGAGGCAATCTTCCTGTCAACCTTCGTGATGATCGGTCAGAATCGACAGGCGACGTTCCAACAGGCAAAGGCTGATCACGACTTCCAGGCACAGGAACTCGAACTCAAGACCAACACCGAGCTGACACGGGAAATCCACCGGCTGACAGCCGAATTGCACAGGCGTCTCATGGGACCGGGGTCTGCTGATCACGGTCCTGCGTCTGCCACATGAGACGGCGGTGGACTTTTAGCTGGTTGCGGCCGGCCGCACGATGATCTAGAGGCGACTACCGTCGAGGTCGGCGAAGATCAGAGGCGGCGGACCGCACCGCGTCGGTGACGGCGGCGATCATCGGGCCGTCGAGCTTCCAGCACTGCCAGAACAGCGGCAAAACCAAAGCGCTTAAGGCGGGAACAGATGCGTCCCTGCCCTAAGCGCGCGGTCGTTGTCAGCGGTGGTGGTATAGCAGGCCACCCATGTCCCCGCCGAATGGCTGTTGGTTTTGGGCGGCCTCTTGCGCGGCTGCCCCGGGAGTAGCGACGATTTGGGCATTTCCCGGGCTCTGCTGCACGGTTGCGTCGGCAGCGGCGATCGGTGCCAGTAGAATGGCTGCCGCGGATGCGGCGATGGCCAGTGGTGCGACGTATTGAAGCTTCATTTTTTTCTCCTTTTTTGGGTGACATCGCCTACAAGCGATGTCGGCTGAAAATCGGGTTCCGCCGACTTACTCGCGGCAGCTGGTGCAAGCGTGGGGTCAGACGGCGCCGCCCGAGTGCGGGCTGGCGACGGGCCGGGACGGCGTTGCGGAATTCGACATCGCAGGTCCGAATGGGACGAGCGGGTCAAGGGCATCTGGGAGCAGCCGATCCGCGTTGGGCTGTAGGCACTGGTAAGCCCCGGCGCAGTACAGCGAGGTATCGGTAGCCGGCGGAGTGACAGCAATGAACTGCGCGCCGACACCGACCGCAGCGACAGCCACCATGGCAGCGGCCGCAGTTCCTACCGCCGGATGCACCCGCCGTCGGTTGCGCGTCGAGCGACCTGCGCTGACCGTAGTCATCGTCTTCCTCCATATGCTTTTTCAGCCTCGATGTATATCTCAAGACTGCTCGACGCGGACCTCGCTGTCGTCGGCGCTAGCCACCACACCCGCTTGGGGAGAGCCGGAATCCCGCATGGGGGTTAGTCGGAATGCTGCAGTTGAGACGGTGACGTGGCACCTTGGTGACGCCCCTGACCACTCTGGACTTACCGGGCGTGCCAGCGCCGGCTTCCCAACCGGCCGCAAGATGGCGCGGGTGACCGGACGTAAACCGGCTGTGATCGGGAATGGCGCCGGGGCGAGCCGCTCAGCTGCAAGGATACGCTGCTGCTCCAGAATTGCGGTCCAACGAAGCCTTGCGCGAAACTCGCTCTGCCCCAGCACAATTCGGCCGTCGTATCGATACCGATCGCGGACGCGGCCGACAAGCTGAAAGCCGCGGGCAACCGCGCATCGCCGGAGCGGTGCGCGTCGGCTTCCACCTGTACAACACCGAGAACGATCTGGACCGGCTGCTCGACGCTCTGGGGGATAACGGGCAATGGCAGCTAGCCGGTAGGCCCGGATTAGCGCTGTCTGGGGGCCGAGATGGGCGACAGCGGTGACGACATCGGAGCTTGCGACGACAAGTCTATGAACCATGGTCACAGCACAAACACCGACTCAGGTGCTCAACGATGAAATGAACGTGGCGATTCGGCCTCGGGCCGGCGTCAAGTATGCGGTCGAGGCGATCGGGAGCTTCTTCCTGGTCTTCACTGTGGGCGCCGCAGTGGGCAGCGGTAGCCCGTTGGCGCCACTGGGAATCGGCGCGGTCCTGATGGTGATGATCTATGCCGGCGGGCACCTCTCCGGTGGGCATTACAACCCGGCCGTGACGATGGCCGTGTTGATTCGGCGCCGGATTGGTCTGCGTGATGCGGTTGGTTATTGGGTCGTGCAGTTCGGTGCCGGGCTGCTTGCCGCGGTGGTGGTGCGCACGGTGGTCGATCCGACACGGATAGCGACCGCAGCGGCGATGACGTTGACCGGTCGCACCCTGCTGGCCGCATTCGTGGTCGAGCTGTTGTTCACGTTCGCCTTGTGCTACGTCGTGCTCAATGTGGCCACCAGCAAGGACCACCCCGACAACTCTTTCTATGGCCTGGCGATCGGATTTACCGTCGTGGCAGGCGCGTTCGCGGTCGGGGCGATCTCGGGCGGGGCGTTCAACCCGGCCGTCTCGCTCGGGGCGGCGGCGATGGGGATGTTCGCCTGGCCGACCCTGTGGGTATACCTGGTGGCCCAGGTACTTGCTGGAATAGCCGCGGGAGTCACGTTTCTCGCCCTGAACCCCGACGACAAGTGACCATTTCGATGGTCCCACCGGCCTCGGCGCTAGACCCCGTGGCCGCCCGTTCGCTGGTGGGCGTGACCGGTCTTCCGACCATCGTCGCCACGGGTCCGTTCGACAACCAACCGTACGCCGAGCAACTGGCCGCCGCGTTCGCCATGGTGCGGTTGCGGTGCCGGGCACAGCTCGTCCTCGTCGGGACCGGTGCACACCGCGCCACGCTCATACGCCGAAGCTTCGCGCAAGGCGCCGGAACACTGACCGCCGCCGCCGATGTCGTCGTGTCCGGCCCGGCCGGGTCCTGACAACTCCGTCGCTGCGCCACGGAATAAGCTGTCGTGCAAGGCAAGTCGCACGGCGACATCAATTGCAGCGGTTGTCGCTGCAGCGGAACGAAAAAAAAGGAGGAACGAACATGTACAGCATCCTTGACCGACTAGTGCTATGGATCGCTGAGATCCTCGACCGCAGTCTGCTCACAGTGCCGGAACTGAACGACTGGCACACGGGCACAAACACTAATTCATCGGATTTGCAGACTGTTTCACCACTATCGAATGGAAGACCATGACCGAAACGAGCCGACGACAACCGATGCCGGCATCCCGATCGAGAGCGACGAGCACTCGCTGACCAATCGGGCCGGACGGACCGATCCTGCTGCACGACCATTACCTCATCGAGCAGCTGGCGCAGTTCAACCGCGAACGCGTGCCCGAACGCCGGCCCCACGCCAAGGGTTCGGGCGCCTTTGGGCGGTTCGAGGTGACCCACGACGTCAGCGCGTTCACGAAGGCGGCGGTGTTTCAGCCCGGCACCACGACTGAGACGGTGATCCGCTTCTTCACCGTGGCCGGGGAGCGCAGCCCAGATACCTGGCGCGACCCGCGCAGCTTCGCGGCGCCGCCCTGCTGCTCGCGGCCGCTCTTCGCGATCGATCGAAGGCATCATCGTGATCGGCCGATCGAAGGCATCATCGTGATCGGCCGGTTTAAGGGGTTCGCGAGGTTCTGGTACGACTTCTTCATCGGTGACGACTGGACCGTCGCGGTAGTAATGCTGCTCGCCCTCACCGTCCGCAGGCGGCCCGCTCCCGCAATTAGGGCGGCGAGGGCCACCTACCCGTGTGCTGACAACGCTGCGACTATGCGGCCGACGACCTGCGGGCTCACAAGCATCCCGAGGTGCCCGACGCCGCCTACCGTCACGGTCTCTACGTTGATGTGAGGTGGCACCGCCCGGCGGCCGGGCACGATCGTGTCGTGTGTCGCCGTGAATGCCACCCAGCGCACGCCGTCCGGTACCGGAGCGGACGCGATGCGTCGCAGCAGAGGCGAGCCTTGCCGCAGTGCCGAGACAATCGCCCCGAATGGCAGCAGGTTGGCCCACGGCGATCCCCCGAAGGGTGCTGCGAGGGTGACGACAGTGTCGACGAGCCCGGTCAGGCGACCGCTTGCGATGGCCTGCGCGATGACGACACCGCCCAGGCTGTGTCCGACCAGATGTAACTTGTCCGCGCCTGTCTGGGACAACAGCCACTCCACCTTGACGGCGAGCCGGTCGGCGACCTGCTCCACCGAGGTTCCAAACGGGGAGTATGTGATCGCGTCGACGGTCATACCTCGCGCAGTCAGGGTTCGCGCGAGGAAAGACCAGCTTGACTTCGTGCCCCCGAGACCATGCACGAGTAGCACGGGGCGCGACGTGGGTGCGGAGTGCGATTTGGCCGGCGCACTTACTCCCGCGTCGAAGTGGTCGCCGGCCAGATGCAACGGCACCGTCGCGGCTAGGGACGCCATCAGCGCGACTTCGTATGTCTGCACTAGCGCTGCGCGTCCGACGATCCGAAACAGGGCGCGAGCGTCTCCGACGGCGCCGCGCGGCCACACCACGTCTGGTCGTCTTCGCGCACCGACCCGTGCCGACTGATGCCTGTTGTGTACCACGGCTTGCGACATGTCTCACCCCTTCGTGCGACCGTTCGACTTTGAGAATCGCGGTTGATGGGTCGAGAGTCATCACGGTCAGCCGCAAACTGTGCTTGCGGCCAGTGGGTGGGTCGCACCACCCGCTACCAGGTAACCGACAGGGCCGCACAGTCGTTACGGTTGGTCAGTAAATGGCCTGAACCGGCTCCCGGTGTATCGGAAAATTGAGGTTCGCGGATAGTGCCATAGTGGAGCCGACCGAACCCGCGTGCACCCGAACAATTTTGTGCCCCAGTGGACTTGGAGTGCAACGAACTTCCATGAGAAGTCGGACCGGCTCTGGTCTCGGCGACGCAATCGGTCGCAGCAAGCCAGCTCCCGCACGCGTTGTCGACTGCCCCGGTCCCGGCCGGGCTTCCTGCTGGTGGAGTCACCCGCGCCGCGGTGCTCATACTGCGTTACCTGCCAGCGGTAGTTGCGGATTCCAGCCAGCGGGTATGCGAGGACGGGTGTTGACGGTGACGACAAGAAGTTGCCGAGGAACAATTCTGGAATGAGTCCAGATAAGGGCTCCCTAAAGAAAGTGTTCAGAATGCAAATCAGATTGAAGAACCTCACATTGATGATGGCGATCGGGGCTGCCGCAGCAGCGATCGCCACCGCAACGGCGGCCCTCGCAGCACCCACGGCGGCAGCCAATGCTCCGCAGGCTCAGGAGAGCTGTCTCGACCTGAACTCAGGCAGTCAATGCCAGTCGCCCGGCAATGTTCAAATCAACGACTCCCCGGTTGGTCCTATCTACCCCTATTACGGGGATTACCCCTTGTACGGGTACTACGGGCACTACTACGGTGGCTATCACGGCGGCTCCGGCGGTGGAGGCGGACACCGGTAACGGTCACAGCCAGGCCCGCACCGGCGCCCCCTCGCAGGTGCGGGCCGCCCGGCTTTCGAGCCGGCGCCGCCCAAATCGCTCATGCGCTGGGCGCCAGGGTGATTGGAGTCGCTGGATCGTCCACCACCACGATGTTCGGGATACTCGTCCCCGAAAGGGATTCGGCGGTCCACCGTTTCGTCATCGTCATCGGTACGGCGGGAACCCCTGCTAGCGGCAATCCGGAATGGGCGTCAGCGGTGACGAAACGAACCTGTTGGCGCGCAAAGATGGTCATAGCAGGGCGCCCCGGCAAGGAGGATCATCATGAAGGCAACGATCAAATACATTGGACCGTGGTTGGCCGGAGCTGCGGTGATCGGTGCGCTTGGTCTCGCACCCGTGGCGAGCGCCGCTACCGGCTCATCGTCGGTTTCGAAGACCCAAGTCGCTGCTCCCCGAGCCACTTCTCGGCAGCCCGCCCCGACACCGTTCGAGGATGGACCGGATCCGCTGGTGCCCGCCGACGTGGGCGCCGATCCCGAAGTGCCGTATGTCCCCGGCACGGATCGGCCCTTCTGAGACGTCTTGTGGGAATGCGAGCCTCACGAAGTGTCGAGAGGGATCCTGACGTGAAGCGACGTCCCACTTCCGGCTGGGCTCTCAATCGCCATCCGGCCGCCTAGGGCTCCCGCTCGGTCTTGGAGCCCAATCAGTCCTGATCCCTTGGCGAATTCGGCGCCCCCGATTCCGTCGTCGCGTATCGACAGGTAGAGGGTGTCATCCTTGGCTGCTGCGCACACCTCCACCCGCGAAGCGCGGGAATGCTTGCCCGTGTTGGTCAACGCCTCGACCACGATGTAGTACGCGCCGACTTTGACCGAGTCAGGTGTCGGTCGATGTCGAGGTCGAGGCTGACGGCGACGGGGCAGCGGCGAGCCAGTGTCTTGAGCGCGGGACCCAGTCCGCTCTTGGTCAGATCGCAGGATGGATTCCGCGCGAGATCTCCTGCAGGTCCGTTGAGATGTCCGTCAAACCCGAAACAACGCGAGACAGTTGGACTGGACGGGAACCGCCTCCGCCGCCACGTCGGGTGCGCCAAACGCAACGTGCAAGCCGTCATCATCGGGCACCCCGCCCACTCGAGGACATCTGAAAGCCTCGCTCCACGCCATTCGGCGGTCGAGATCGCCCCGTGCCCAGGGGTCCCTACCGGGTATCGCGCGCACGTTCAGCAGTTCAGCGCGCCGGTTGCCGGCGCATGCCAGTGTCG
>JAOPWT010000220.1 GCA_025965555.1 Mycobacterium sp. | reverse complement strand
CCGTGGTGCGTCACCTGCGTACGGCGGGTTCGATGAAGGCGGGCGTGTTCTCCGGCGACGCACTCGCCGGCGTCGACGAGCTGTTGAATCGCGTGCGCAGCCAGCCGTCGATGCTTGGTGCCGACCTTGCCGGCGAGGTGAGTACCGATGCCCCCTACGTCGTGGAACCCGATGGTTCCCCACGCTTCACGGTCGCCGCGCTCGATCTCGGCATCAAGAGCAACACCCCGCGGAACTTCGCGCTGCGGGGCGTCCGGAGCCACGTGCTGCCGTCGAGCACCACGTTCGACGAACTCGCGGCGCTCAAGCCCGACGGCGTGTTCCTGTCCAACGGGCCCGGTGACCCCGCGACCGCCGACCACGTGGTCGAGGTGACGCGGGAGGTGCTCGCGGCGGGTATCCCGCTGTTCGGCATCTGCTTCGGCAACCAGATTCTGGGCCGTGCGCTGGGCCGCTCGACGTACAAGATGACCTTCGGTCACCGCGGGATCAACGTTCCCGTCGTCGATCACGTCACCGGCCGGGTCGCGATCACCGCGCAGAACCACGGCTTTGCCCTGGAAGGCGAGGCGGGCGAGGAGTTCGACACTCAGTTCGGCCGCGCCGTCGTCAGCCACACCTGTGCCAACGACGGAGTCGTCGAGGGCATCAAACTGCTTGATGGAAAGGCGTTCTCGGTGCAGTACCACCCCGAGTCGGCGGCAGGACCACACGACGCCGAGTACCTGTTCGATCAGTTCGTCGACCTGATGGCAGGGGAGGACCACTAATGCCACGTCGCGCAGATCTCAACCACGTGTTGGTGATCGGGTCGGGACCGATCGTGATCGGCCAGGCCTGTGAATTCGACTACTCCGGCACCCAGGCCTGTCGCGTGTTGCGCGCCGAGGGCCTGCAGGTCAGCCTGGTCAACTCCAATCCGGCGACCATCATGACCGACCCCGAGTACGCCGACAACACCTATGTCGAGCCCATCACTGCGGCGTTCGTGGAGAAGGTGATCGCGCAGCAGGCGGAGCGCGGCAACAAGATCGACGCGCTGCTCGCCACGCTCGGCGGCCAGACGGCGCTCAACACCGCCGTCGCGCTGTACGAGAACGGTGCACTCGACCGGCACGGCGTCGAACTCATCGGGGCGGACTTCGAGGCCATTCAGCGTGGCGAGGATCGGCAGAAGTTCAAGGACATCGTCGCCAAGGTCGGTGGCGAGTCGGCCAAGTCGCGTGTCTGCTTCACGATGGACGAGGTCCGCGATACGGTCACCGAGCTCGGCCTTCCGGTCGTGGTCCGGCCGTCGTTCACGATGGGCGGCCTCGGTTCCGGCATGGCCTACAGCGCCGACGACGTCGAGCGGATGGCCGGCGATGGACTTGCCGCGTCGCCGAGCGCCAACGTGCTGATCGAGGAATCCATCTTCGGGTGGAAGGAATTCGAGCTCGAGCTGATGCGCGACAGCCGCGACAACGTGGTGGTCGTCTGCTCCATCGAGAACTTCGATCCGATGGGTGTGCACACCGGTGATTCGGTCACCGTCGCGCCTGCGATGACGCTGACCGACCGTGAATACCAGAAGATGCGCGACCTCGGCATCGCGATCCTGCGCGAGGTCGGTGTCGACACGGGCGGCTGCAACATTCAGTTCGCCGTCAACCCGGCCGACGGCAGGCTCGTCGTCATCGAGATGAATCCACGCGTCTCGCGGTCCAGCGCCCTGGCGTCGAAGGCCACCGGCTTCCCGATCGCCAAGATCGCCGCCAAACTTGCGATCGGTTACACCCTCGACGAGATCGTCAACGACATCACCAAGGAGACGCCCGCCTGTTTCGAGCCGACGCTCGACTACGTGGTCGTCAAGGCGCCGCGGTTCGCCTTCGAGAAGTTCCCCGGCGCCGACCCCACGCTCACGACGACGATGAAGTCGGTCGGTGAAGCGATGTCGTTGGGCCGCAACTTCATCGAAGCGCTCGGCAAGGTGATGCGGTCGTTGGAGACGCCGGGGCGCGGCGGCTTCTGGACGGGCGCCGATCCCGAGTTGACGGTGGACGAACTGCTCGAACGGCTTCGGACACCGACGGACGGCCGCCTCTACGACATCGAGCAGGCGCTGCGCCAGGGCGCAACAGTCGAGCAGGTGGCCGAGGCGTCGGGCGTCGACCCCTGGTTCGTCGACCAGATCGGTCAGTTGGTGACCCTCTGGGCCGATCTGCGCGGTGCTCCCGTGCTCGACGAGGAACTGCTGCGCGCCGCCAAGCACAGCGGGTTGTCGGATCGTCAGATCGCGGCGCTCCGGCCCGAATTGGCAGGCGAGGACGGGGTCCGGACGCTGCGACGGCGACTGGGGATCCATCCCGTCTACAAGACGGTGGACACCTGCGCCGCCGAGTTCGAGGCCAAGACGCCGTATCACTACAGCAGCTACGAGATCGATCCCGCGGCCGAGACCGAGGTCGCGCCGCAGACCGAGAAGCCCAAGGTGCTGATCCTCGGTTCCGGCCCCAACCGGATCGGCCAGGGCATCGAGTTCGACTACAGCTGTGTGCACGCCGCGACGACGCTGAGCGAAGTCGGTTTCGAGACCGTGATGGTGAATTGCAACCCCGAGACGGTGTCGACCGACTACGACACCGCCGACAGGCTGTACTTCGAGCCACTGACGTTCGAGGACGTCCTCGAGGTGTATCACGCCGAATCGCTCTCTGGAGCAGGGGGTCCCGGCGTGGTCGGCGTCATCGTGCAGCTCGGCGGCCAGACGCCGCTTGGCCTGGCGCAGCGCCTCGCCGACGCAGGCGTGCCGATCGTCGGCACCAGTCCCAAGGCGATCGATCTCGCCGAGGATCGCGGCGAGTTCGGTGAGGTACTCAAGAACGCCGGACTGCCCGCGCCGCGCTTCGGGATGGCCACCAGCTTCGAGCAGGCCCGCCGTATCGCCGCCGACATCGGCTACCCGGTCCTGGTGCGGCCGTCCTACGTGCTCGGCGGCCGCGGCATGGAGATCGTGTACGACGACGAGACGCTGCGGGGCTACATCACCCGCGCCACCCAACTCTCGCCAGAGCATCCGGTGCTGGTCGACCGCTTTCTCGAGGATGC
Organism: Mycobacterium sp.; assembly: GCA_025965555.1. Classification (GTDB taxonomy): domain Bacteria; phylum Actinomycetota; class Actinomycetes; order Mycobacteriales; family Mycobacteriaceae; genus Mycobacterium. The sequence goes on along the minus strand of JAOPWT010000220.1, from coordinate 21,660 downwards.
GATCGAGATCGACGTCGACGCACTGTGCGACGGCGCCGAGGTGTACATCGGCGGCGTGATGGAGCACATCGAGGAGGCCGGTATTCACTCCGGCGACTCGGCGTGCGCCCTGCCGCCGGTCACGTTGGGCAGACAGGACATCGCCGCCGTCCGACACGCCACCGAGGCCATCGCCCACGGCATCGGTGTCGTCGGCCTGTTGAACGTGCAGTACGCCTTGAAGGACGACGTGCTCTACGTGCTGGAGGCCAACCCTCGCGCGAGCCGTACGGTGCCGTTCGTCTCCAAGGCGACGGCGGTTCCACTGGCGAAGGCCTGCGCCCGGATCATGCTGGGCGCCACCATCGCCCAGCTGCGCGAGGCGGGTGTGCTCGCGGCGACGGGCGACGGCGCCAGCGTCTCGCCAAACGCGCCGATCGCGGTCAAGGAGGCAGTGCTGCCGTTCAACCGGTTCCGCAAGGCCGACGGCTCGCAGGTGGATTCGTTGTTGGGGCCCGAGATGAAGTCGACGGGCGAGGTGATGGGCATCGACCGCGACTTCGGCACGGCCTTCGCCAAGAGCCAGACCGCGGCGTACGGCTCCCTGCCCGCGGAGGGCACGGTGTTCGTCTCGGTGGCCAACCGGGACAAGCGCTCGCTGGTGTTCCCCGTCAAGCGCCTGGCCGACCTGGGGTTCCGTGTGCTCGCCACCGAGGGGACCGCTGAGATGTTGCGTCGCAACGGCATTCCCTGTGACACCGTGCGCAAGCACTTCGAGGAGCCCAGCCCCGACCGTCCGGCGATGTCGGCTGTCGAGGCGATCCGCGCCGGCGAGGTCGACATGGTGATCAACACGCCCTACGGCAACTCGGGCCCGCGCATCGACGGGTACGAGATCCGTTCGGCGGCAGTGGCGATGAACATACCCTGCGTCACGACGGTGCAGGGGGCGTCCGCGGCCGTGCAGGGCATCGAGGCAGGTATCCGTGGTGACATCGGCGTGCTGTCGCTGCAGGAGTTGCACAGTCGGCTGGGCGCATCGCAGTGACCGGATTCGGGGCGCGGCTTGCCGCGGCGATGGCAGAACGCGGTCCGCTGTGCCTCGGCATCGATCCGCATCCCGAGCTGCTGACGGCCTGGGGGCTTCCGGTCGACGTCGCCGGGCTCAACGCGTTCTGCGACGTGTGCGTAGCGGCGTACTCCGGCTTCGCCATCGTCAAGCCGCAGGTCGCGTTCTTCGAGAGTTACGGCGCGGCAGGCTATTCGGTGCTGGAGACCACCATTGCCGAGCTGCGTGACGCCGGTGTCTTGGTGCTCGCCGACGCCAAGCGCGGTGACATCGGCACCACCATGGCGGCCTACGCGGCCGCCTGGGCAGGTGACTCGCCGCTGGCGTGTGATGCCGTGACGGCGTCGCCCTACCTGGGATTCGGGTCGCTGCGCCCGCTGCTCGACACCGCCGCCGCGCACGATCGCGGGGTGTTCGTCCTGGCCGCGACGTCCAACCCGGAGGGCGCGAGCGTGCAGTGTGCCGTGGCAAACGGCCGCACGGTCGCGCAGTCGATAGTCGACGAGGCGAGTGCTGAGAATCGCACTGGAGCAATGGGTTCCGTCGGTGTCGTGGTGGGCGCCACGCTGGCCGACGTTCCCGACCTCGGTGAACTCGGCGGGCCGGTGCTCCTGCCGGGCGTCGGCGCGCAGGGAGGCCGACCGGACGCGCTCCGCGGTCTCGGTGGGGCGGCGCCAGGAACGCTGCTGCCTGCGGTGTCCCGTGAGGTGTTGCGCGCCGGTCCTGACGTCGCCGCCGTACGTGCGGCGGGGGAGCGCATGCGCGACGCCGTGGCTCATCTCGCCAACTAGCTTCGGAAACGAAGAAGGGCGGGCCGCCGCATTCGGTGACCCGCCGCCTCGTCGTCTGTTGGCTTACAGCGGAATCCACATGCCCAGGAACCAGAAGCCCCAGCCTGCGCCGTTTCCGGCCGGCATCGGGGTGACCTGCTGGCCGTTCCAGTTGAACGGCTGGTGGTCTTGGCGGCCCTGATCGATGCCGCGGCCGTGCCAGTCGGCGCCCTGAGCAGGCCCACGATTGTCGCCGCGATCGGGCCCCTGGTTGTTGTGCTGATCCTGTCCGCAGGGGGGCCTGTTCGGCGCGTTGCACTGCGGTCCAGGATCCGCGGACGCCGTGCCGAGGCCGACGCCGAACAACCCGGCGAGTCCGACTCCGGCAGCCAGCGTCGATGCGTACATGGCTCGCTTGAAGGTCATCAGTGTCTCTCCACTTCTTGTCCGTGGGCGCGAGTTCGCCTCACCGCCAAAACGTTAGGAGGCGGAAATGGGTCGGCACTGTGGCTGCGATGGGCGTGGGCTGTGCATCCGGTAGCGGATCGAAAATCCTTTGCTCTCAGGAGCATTGCGGCAACCGGGAGGCTAGGCAGAACAGCACGAACGGCAGCGCAAGCTCGATGACGAGCATCGCCGAGTAGAACAGGTTGGGCGGTCCGGAGACGGCAATCGACGCGAGCCTGGCCAGGCCGCCGAGCAGAAATGTGGCCGCCAGAAGGGTGATTGGCCTGCGCTTGGTTTCGATGTCCGGCACGCACCACAGAAAGGCGAGGCCGTAGCAGGGGAAGAGGGCCGCGAAGAAGCGGTGCTCGCCTTCGGCGGTCGCGTTGAGTGGACTGCCGCCGATCACCGCCGCGCCACCGAGGAGGAGGTGTGCCAAGGCGATTCCCACCACCGCCAGGCCGATGGTCGCCACCAGCACTTGAGTTGTCCGCCGCATTGCGAGCACCTCCCGGGAGATCTACTACGCACTGTAGTTGAACTGGGTGGCCGCGGCAATGGCGAAGCGGCCGGTGGTGTCATCACCACCGGCCGCTTCAGTTGCAAGCGTCGATCAGACCGTCACAGCGGAATCCAGATTCCGAAGAACCAGAAGCCCCAGTTGTTGTAGTCCTGGTTGTAGATCGGCTGAACCCAGTTGCCGTTGTAGTTGAACGGCTGGTGATCCATCCGGCCCTGGTCGATTCCGCGCCACCCGAGGTCGGGGGGCGGTGGTCCCCACTCGGGTCCGCCGGGCCCGCCGTGGTAGCCGGGGCCGCCACCGGGTCCGTTCGGCCCTCCGAAACCACCGTGGTCATCGGGTCGACCGGGGCCGCCGAACTGAGGTCCGCCAGGGCCACCGTGGTCATCGGGTCCGCCGGGTCCGCCGCGGTCACGGGGTCCACCGGGGCCGCCGCATCCACCGGGCCCCCCGGGACCTCCCCGATCACCTTGCTGCTGCTGCTGCGGGGGTGGCCCACCGCCGGGACCGCCACCACGTCCACCGCCGGGCCCACCTCCGCCGGGCCCCTGGCAGGTGCCGCCTTGAGGTCCGCACGGAGGGGGGCCGCCGGGCTGCGCAATGGCGAGTCCGGCACCGGCGGTGAGGGTGGAGAGGCCGACGCCGATCAGGATGGCGGACGCACATGTCGCGCGTTTGAGGTGCATGGCATCTTTCCTTTCGAGGTTTCGATTGAGAGGGAATGAACCCCGACAGCCGAACGCTATGCACGCAACCTGTGTGCCAGCTATCTCCTACGTATGAGTGGCGTACGTGACGGACGCAACTCAAGTGACTGGCGGGAAGTGTCCGCGGTTCCGCTCAGCGTCGCCGACACGCCCGACAAGCGATGACCAGCGAAATTCTCATCAAATGACTGCCACCGGGCGACGCCTCGGTCTGCGGGCGGCCGCCCCACCCGGCTCCGGGGTAGCTCTCGAAGCCTCAAAACCATCGCTACGCAGGCACAACGCCTCTGGATCCCCCCTTCACCCGGCCACCGCCGACGACCCGGCTGGTTTCTGTCGATTGCCCTACACGCTGCGCTTTTGACCCACTAACCCGGGGGGTGGGGTTAGCTTTCGTCAGCGGCCGTGGGTACGGTCGTCGTCGCTGGCTGGTTCTCTAACCAGTCAAGACACAAGTAGATGATGGCCAGTACAAAGATGGCGAGAGACGGAGGAACCCGTGGCCCTTCCCCAGTTGACCGACGAACAGCGCGCGGCAGCGTTGGAGAAGGCTGCTGCCGCACGTCGAGCGCGAGCTGAACTGAAGGATCGACTCAAGCGCGGCGGCACCAACCTCAAGCAGGTCCTCAAGGACGCTGAGAGCGACGAGGTCTTGGGCAAGATGAAGGTTTCCGCGCTGCTCGAGGCGTTGCCGAAGGTTGGCAAGGTCAAGGCACAGGAAATCATGACCGAGCTCGAGATCGCACCGACCCGCCGCTTGCGCGGCCTCGGCGATCGTCAGCGCAAGGCCCTGCTGGAAAAGTTCGACTTCACGGCAGATTAGTGCCGGCGGGGGACCGGACGGCGGCTGCGATGAGTCAAATTGTCGTGCTGTCCGGTCCCTCTGCAGTCGGTAAGTCGACCGTGGTGCGCTGCTTGCGCGATCGGGTCCCGGACCTGCACTTCAGCGTCTCCGCGACCACCAGAACGCCCAGGCCGGGCGAGGTTGACGGGGTCGACTACTCGTTCGTCAGCGCCGAACGGTTTCAACAGTTGATCGATGACGGCGCTTTGCTCGAATGGGCTGAAATTCACCGCGGCCTGCACAGGTCGGGGACGCCCGCCGAGCCCGTCAGAGCCGCTGCCCGCGCCGGTTTCCCGGTGCTCATCGAAGTGGATCTGGCCGGTGCGCGGGCCGTGAAGGCCGCCATGCCCGAGGCGATTACGGTCTTCTTGGCACCCCCCAGCTGGGACGCATTGGAGGCCCGATTGGTCGGTCGCGGCACCGAGAGCCCCGAGGTGAGGGACCGTCGGCTCGCGACTGCACGGGACGAACTCGCTGCCCAGGATGACTTCGACGTCGTCGTGGTCAACGGGCAATTGGAATTCGCCTGCTCAGAATTGGTATCCTTGCTGATGGGCAAAACGCCGGATCCGGCGTGAACCGATTTAGCAGCTAGCTAGCCCTCAAGCGAAAACGCCAGGAGATAACTTCGTGACAACCCCTGTCGAGAGCACCGACTCCGACGCCGCCAACGCCTATGACACGCCGCTGGGCATCACCAACCCGCCGATCGACGAGTTGCTGTCCCGCGCGTCGAGCAAGTACGCGCTGGTGATCTACGCAGCCAAGCGGGCGCGTCAGATCAACGATTACTACAACCAGCTCGGCGACGGCATCCTCGAGTACGTCGGTCCACTGGTCGAGCCGGGGCTTCAAGAGAAGCCGCTGTCGATCGCCCTGCGCGAGATCCACGCAGACCTGCTCGAGCACACCGAGGGCGAGGGCTAACGCCCTCCGACGCGGCAGCGATGAGCCTCCCGGGCGAAGAGCCAAAATGAGCGAGCGGAAGCGCATCGTCGTAGGCGTCGCGGGCGGCATCGCCGCCTACAAGGCGTGCACGGTGATCCGTCAGCTCGCTGAAGCGGGTCACTCCGTTCGCGTCGTTCCCACCGAATCTGCGTTGCGCTTCGTCGGCGCCGCCACCTTCGAAGCCCTGTCCGGGCAACCGGTGCGCACCGGCGTCTTCGAAGACGTCGACGAGGTTCCGCACGTCCGCATCGGCCAGGAGGCCGACCTCGTCGTCATCGCGCCGGCGACGGCCGACCTGCTGGCCCGCGCGGTCGCTGGTCGTGCCGACGACCTGTTGACCGCCACCTTGTTGACCGCGCGATGTCCGGTGCTGTTCGCGCCTGCGATGCACACCGAGATGTGGTTTCACCAGGCCACGGTCCAGAACGTCGAAACGCTCCGGCGTCGGGGCAACATCGTGCTCGAACCGGCGTCGGGCAGGCTCACCGGATCGGACACCGGCGCAGGCCGGCTGCCCGAGCCGGAAGAGATCTCGACGCTCGCCCAGCTCCTTCTGGACCGTCCCGACGCCTTGCCCTACGACCTGGCAGGCGTCAAGGTGCTGGTCACTGCCGGTGGCACGCGCGAGCCCCTCGACCCCGTGCGATTCATCGGCAACAGGAGCTCGGGCAAGCAGGGTTACGCGGTGGCGCGCGTCGCAGCGCAACGCGGCGCCGAGGTCACCCTGATCGCAGGCAATACCGCGGGTCTCGTCGATCCGGCAGGTGTCCACGTCGTCCACATTGGGTCGGCGAGCCAACTGCAGGACGCGGTGTCCAAGCATGCACCGGAGGCACACGTCCTGGTGATGGCCGCCGCGGTAGCCGACTTCCGGCCCACTCACGTCGCGACCAGCAAGATCAAGAAGTCTCACGAGCCGGGTGCCGCGGCGGCCCCCGCCATCGAACTCACCCGGACCGACGACGTGCTGGCAGGTGCCGTCCGGGCCCGCACCGACGGCCAGCTGCCCAACATGCGGGCCATCGTCGGATTCGCCGCCGAGACGGGTGACGCCAACGGAGACGTGCTCTTTCACGCCAGGGCGAAACTGCAGCGCAAGGGGTGCGACCTGCTCGTCGTGAACGCGGTCGGCGACGGTCGTGCGTTCGAGGTCGACAACAACGACGGGTGGCTGTTGGCCGCTGATGGCAACGAAGTCGCATTGGAGCACGGTTCGAAGACCTTGATGTCGAGCCGTATCGTGGACGCGATCGTGGCGTTCCTCGGCAGCGGTGCCGAGTGACGGGTTCGACAGCGACACGCTGCGCTTAACTGTTGCGCCCCGTGAAGGCGCACGCTTGGCTGCAACAGGGCATCGATATGATTCGCATAACTAAGTTTCGGAAAGGGATGACACCGTGAGCAAAGGTCGGCTGTTTACCAGTGAGTCGGTAACAGAGGGACACCCCGACAAGATCTGTGACGCCATCAGCGACTCGGTGCTCGATGCGCTGCTTGCGCAGGATCCCAAGTCTCGCGTTGCGGTCGAGACGTTGGTGACCACCGGACAGGTGCACGTCGTCGGTGAGGTCACCACGACGGCCAAGGAGGCGTTCGCCGACATCCCGAAGACCGTGCGCGAGCGCATCCTCGAGATCGGCTATGACTCGTCGGAGAAGGGCTTCGACGGTGAGACCTGTGGCGTCAACATCGGCATCGGCGCCCAGTCGCCCGACATCGCCATGGGCGTCGACACCGCGCACGAGGCGCGCGTCGAGGGTGCAGGCGATCCGCTGGACGCGCAGGGTGCAGGTGATCAGGGGCTGATGTTCGGCTACGCCATCAAGGACACGCCCGAGCTGATGCCGCTGCCCATCGCGCTGGCACACCGCCTCGCGCGCAGGCTGACCGAGGTCCGCAAGAGTGGCGTGCTGGACTACCTGCGGCCCGACGGCAAGACACAGGTCACCGTGCAGTACGACGGCACGACCCCGGTCCGGCTGGACACCGTCGTGCTGTCCACGCAGCACGCCGACGGCATCGACCTCGAGGCGGGGCTGACGCCCGACATCCGCGAGAAGGTCGTCAACACCGTTCTGGCGGACCTCAACCACGATTCCATGGACACCTCCGACTACCGACTGCTGGTGAACCCCACCGGTAAGTTCGTGCTCGGCGGCCCGATGGGCGACGCGGGGCTGACCGGTCGCAAGATCATCGTCGACACCTACGGCGGCTGGGCCCGCCACGGTGGCGGCGCGTTCTCCGGCAAGGATCCGTCGAAGGTGGACCGTTCCGCGGCGTACGCGATGCGCTGGGTGGCCAAGAACGTCGTCGCAGCCGGTCTGGCGGAGCGTGTCGAGGTCCAGGTCGCGTATGCGATCGGCAAGGCGGCGCCCGTCGGATTGTTCGTCGAGACCTTCGGCTCGGAGACAGTCGACCCGGCCCGCATCGAGAAGGCCATCACGTCGGTCTTCGACCTGCGTCCCGGCGCCATCGTCCGCGATCTGGACCTGCTGCGGCCGATCTATGCACCGACCGCGGCCTACGGCCACTTCGGCCGCACCGACATCGAGCTGCCGTGGGAGCAGACGAACAGGGTGGAGGAGCTGAAGGCTTCCGTCTGACGACGATGCGGGGCGAGGGACGAGCTCCGAGGAGGAGTCCGACCAATCGCATCCGTCTGACGAGCTCGCGCGGGACCCCCGATTCGTTCGCGAATCGGGGGTCTCCTGCATTGGCGGGCCGATTCCAGCAGGATGAACGTCATGGATCACGTGACCTTCGTGCCAACGGTCGAGCAGCTGGCCTACACCTTCGGCGGTGCCGCCCCGGTGATGCGGATCAAGCCGGGGACGGCCCTGACCCTGTGGACCGAGGATGCCTACGGCGGTCGGATCACCAGTAAGGCGGATGTCGCCACCACTGCCTTGGACACCGAGGATCTCAATCCCCAGACCGGCCCGTTCTGGATCGAGGGTGCCGAACCGGGGGACACGTTGGCAGTGCACCTGGTGGACCTGACGCCTGCGCGGACCTGGGGCGCGTCCACCCTGATTCCGTTCTTCGGCGGTCTCACCAGCATTCCGGCCAGTCCCACGCTGCAGGACCCGCTGCCCGAGCGCACGTACATCTACGACTACGACGCAGGCACGGAGACGCTGGGGTTCTCCGCGGCGGCGAGCGACTTCCAGCTCCGCCTGCCTGCGAACCCCATGCTCGGCACCGTGGGCGTGGCCCCGGCCAGGCGCGAGGTGCGGACGTCGCTGGTGCCGGATTACTTCGGCGGGAACATGGACAGCCCCGAAATGACCGCAGGCGCAACCTGTTACCTGCGGGTGAACGTCGAGGGCGCACTGTTCTCCATCGGCGACGGTCACTACCGGCAGGGCGAGGGCGAATCGTGTGGCACCGCGGTGGAGGGCGCGATGCACGTGACCGCCATCATCGAGCTGATCAGGGGCGGCGGACCTGCCTGGCCGCGGATTGAAACCGATACCCACCTGATGTGCATCGGTTCCGGACGCCCACTGGAGGAGGCGTGGCGGGCGGGTCAGGTCGAGATGATCGGCTGGCTGGGTCAGTTGTACGGCCTCGATCGCCTCGACGCCTACCAGCTACTGAGCCAGATCTCGGAGGTCCCGATCGCGAACGTCGTGGACACCAACTACAGCGCGGTGACCAAGGTCGACAAGCGGCTGCTTCCGAGTGCACCGGCCTACGGCGGCGTCCATCATGAATTACGCAGTGCAGCAAGGACACTCGGCTCCATCTCGTACTGATCACTCTGACGACGGCATAGGGAGACACGTGGAACTCGGACTGTCAGGCAAGCGCTTCCTGGTCACGGGCGGTACGCGGGGGATCGGCAGGGCGGTGGTCGACGGACTGCTGGCCGAGGGTGCCACCGTTGCGTACTGTGCCAGAACCGCCGATGCCGTGGCGGCGGCGGAGACCGAACTGAAGGCCAGTGGTGGCACGGCGTTCGGGACGGCCGTCGACGTGGGAGATGCTGCCGCACTGCAGAAATGGGTCGCCGACAGCGCCACCGCGCTCGGTGGCATCGACGGTGTGGTGGCCAACGTCAGCGCCCTCGCGATCCCCGACAACCAGGAGAACTGGCGCATCAGCTTCGACGTCGACCTGATGGGGACGATCGGTCTAGTGGAGGCGGCGCTGCCGCATCTGCTGGCGACAGGCGCAGGTTCCATCGTCACGATCTCGAGCGTGTCCGGACGTGAGATCGATTTCGCCGCAGGACCTTACGGCACCATGAAGGCCGCGATCATCCACTACACGCAAGGCCTTGCCTACAACCTCGCGGACAAGGGCGTGCGGGCCAACACGGTCAGCCCTGGCAACACTTACTTTCCCGGTGGGGTGTGGCCGTCGATCGAGGAGAACGACCCGGAACTCTTCGCGACGGCTCTCGGCCTCAACCCGACGGGCCGGATGGCAACCCCGCAGGAGGTCGCCAACGCCGTGGTGTTCCTGAGCAGTTCGGCGGCGAGCTTCATCACCGGCACCAACCTCGTCGTCGACGGCGCGTTGACTCGCGGCGTGCAATTCTGAGCACCGGCCGAGTCGTCAGTGCTGATCGTCTAGGTGCTGAACTCGTAGTCGGCGAGCGGGAAGCGCCGGCTCCGCCAGATTGCCTCCGCGGTGGTGGTGGGTCGCAGCGGCACGTCCCCGTTCTTGTCGAAGTAGTAGCTGTTGGCCAGGGCGCAGCTGTCCTGCCAGAAGATCTGGCGGTGCCGTTTGCGCATCATCTCGGCGAAGAACCGGTCGTTGGCCGCGCTCGACACCTCGACCCGGGTCGCGGCCTTTCTCGACGCCTGCTTCAGGCACCTGACGATGTGGTGGGTCTGGGTCTCGATCAGGGCGAAGTACGACGAGCCCACGTAGCCGTAGGGGCCCATCACGGTGAAGAAGTTCGGAAAGCCTGGAACGCTGACCCCTTCGTAGGCCTGCAGGCGTTGCCGTGACCAGAATTCGGCCAAGGAGCGGCCGCCCGACCCGGTGACGGGGAACGTCGGAATGCTGTCGACGTCCATCACCTTGAAGCCGGTGGCCAGGATCAGAACGTCGATGTCGCGGGTGGCCCCGTCGGTGGTGGCGACGCCCGACCCGGTGACCTTGTCGATCGGTTCGGTGACCAGTTCGACGTTGTCCCGGTTGTAGGTCGACAGATAGGTGTTGTGAAACCCCGGCCGCTTGCACCCGACGGCGTACCGCGGTGTGAGCTTGTCGCGGACCTCCGGATCGTGCACCTCGCGCTTCAGATATGCCCTTCCCATCTTCTCGGCGCGGTTGGCCAGCGGAAACACGGTGTAGTACTGGGCCGAGATCGTGAACGTCAGCTCGACGTAGGCCTGGCTGAGCACCCGCTGGATCACCTTCCCGCCGGGGATTCGCATCGCCAAGCGCACCGAAGCGGGCAGCGGCACGTCCAGCTTCGGCATGCACCAGATCGGCGTCCGCTGGAACACGGTGAGCTTCTCCACGAGCGGGGCGATCTCGGGAATCACCTGGACCGCCGAGGCGCCGGTGCCGATGATCGCGACACGCTTGCCGGTCAGGTCCTGGGAGTGGTCCCATCGCGCCGTGTGCATCGTGACGCCTGCGAAACTGTCCACGCCGTCGATGTCGGGCAGGTTGGGCACCGTGAGCACGCCGCTGGCGTTGACCAGGAAACGTGCCGTCAGAGAATCTCCGGAGTCCAGATCGATTCGCCAGCAGTCCGACTCGTCGTCGAACGCGGCACCTGTCACCTTGGTACCGAATCGGATCTTGCCACGCAGCCCATACTTGTCGACGCAGCGATCGGCGTAGCCCTTGAGCTCGCGGCCCTCCGCGTAGGTGCGCGACCAGTCGGCGCTCTGCTCGAACGAGAACTGGTAGGAGAAGGACGGAATGTCCACTGCGATGCCGGGATAGGTGTTCCAGTACCAGGTTCCGCCTGCCTCATCGCCTGCCTCGATGATCTGGTAGTCGCCGAGACCGGCCTTGTCGAGCTGGATCGCCGTCCCGATCCCCGAGAAGCCTGCTCCCACGATGATGGTGTGAAAATCGGGTCCCGTCATGGGAGAGTCCTCCGTCGTCCGCCTCCAAAAAAGATATGCCGACCGCGGTCGGACCATGGCCGAATCGCCGAGGAACCGCTCCGGATCGAACTCCTCGGGACGCGCGCGCGAGTTCAAGCGTTGGCACGGCACGTACCCCAGCGGCTTCGTGCAGAGCCGCTAGGACGGCCAGCGCCCCTCGCTCTTCGCAGCTTCGACGTGCCGCAGTCCATGGTCTCGCATCCGGCCGGCCTCGATGAGACGTTGCACCCGTTCGACATTGGATCTCGACCAGGCGCTCTTGGGCTTTCGCGGACTGAACCTCTGGATCCGGGAGACTTCGTCATGACTGCGGGCCAGGCTGTCGATCCACCCCAAGCACAGGGCGATCTCGACCGCGTCGCCGTACCCGAGCGGCACGTCTCCGGCGGCCTTGTTGAAGAGCCGAACCCACACCTCGGTGACCGTGTCGTGGTTGCTCTCCAACCACTGCTCCCACTGCTCAGGCGATCGGACGTCCAGTACGGGCCGGTCGGTCACCGGATCGTTCACCGCCCGCCGTGCAGCGCGGCCTTCAGTGCGACCAGCCCGCGATTGGTGGCCTCGGCCGCGGCAGGTGACACCATCGTCAGGCTGACATAGCCGTGGACCATCGTCGGTTCATTGCTCAGTTGCACGGGAACGCCTGCGGCGGAGAGCATCTCGGCGTACTTTCCGCCATCGTCGCGGAGTGGATCGTGCTCGGCGGTGCCGATGAAGGCGGGCGCCAGCCCGGCCAGCGTCGCGGCGTTCGCCGGGGCGAGGTCGGTGGGCAGCGCCTTCGGATCGGACATGTCCTGCCCCGGCAGGTACCAGGTCAAAAACGCCGTGGTCACGTCGGCGTTGAGGATCGGTGCGTCCGCATTCTCGGTGAACGACGGCGCCGACAGATCGCCAACGGCCACCGGGTACCAGAGCAGCTGGAACACCAGCGGCGGACCGCCGGCATCCCTGGCCCGCAGGGCCATCACGGCAGACAGGTTGCCTCCTGCGGAGTCACCGGCGACGGCGATCCGAGCGGGGTCGCCGCCGAGGTCCGCCGCATGCTCGCCGACCCACCGCAGCGCCGCCCACGCATCCTCGACGCCGGCTGGAAAGGGATGTTCCGGGGCGAGGCGGTAATCGACAGACACCACGATCGCCTCGGCGCCGATGGCGTGCGCCCTGGCCACGTGATCGTGGGTGTCGAGGTCACCGATCGCCCAGCCGCCGCCGTGGTAGAAGACCACGACCGGCAGGTCCGTATGGCTCTCGATCGGCGGCCAGTAGATCCGCACGGGGACGTCGGCGAGATCACCGTACCCGATCGTCCACTCCTCGATTCGCATGTCCGGCAACGCCTCCGCCGGGGGTGTCACCGCACGGAACCTCTCACGTGCCACCTCGACGCCGTCCTCGATGGTGAACTCGAGCGGCACCGCGTCGAGAAGCATCTTCAAGTTGGGGTCGATCTCGGGCCGCGTCATGTGCCTCAGGCTAGCGCGCGACGAAGGGCTGACAACCCCCGCTCGACCGCGTCGGTGGCGGCGGGCACCACGCCCGCATACCCGAGATACCCATGGACCAGCGTCTGGGCGTTGTGCACCTCGACGGGCACGCCCGCTGCCGTCAACAGTTCGCCGTACCGGACGCCGTCGTCGCGCAGCGGGTCGTACCCGGCGACCGCGATGTATGCCGGCGCCAGGTCGGAGAAGTCCGCAGCGCGGCCGGGAACCAACGTCGCGGGCGGATTCTTCAGATCCTGGCCGCTGGCGTACCAGCGGGAGAACTCGGCGACGGCGTCGAGCGCGAGGATCGGCGCGTCGGCGTTCTCGGTGAACGACGGCAGGGAGGTGTCCCAGGTCGTCGCCGGATACCACAGCAGCTGGAAGGCGATCGGCGGCGCCGACGCAGCGCGCGCCATCTGGGCGACGACCGCTGCGAGATTTCCGCCTGCGGAATCTCCAGCCACGGCAAGGCGTTTCGGGTCCGCTCCGAGTTCATCGGCGTGTTCGGCCACCCACTGCGTCGCGGCCCAGACGTCGTCCACCGCCGCGGGGTAAGGATGCTCGGGTGCCAGGCGATAGTCGACCGACGCCACCAGCGCACCCGATCCGACGGCATGCCTGCGGGCGTCGCCGTCGTAACTGTCGAGGTCGCCGACCACCCAGCCGCCACCGTGGAAGAACATCACCACCGGAACGACCCCGTCGACGGCTTCCGGTGGCCAGTACAACCGGATCCGAACCGGGCCGGCGGGACCGTCGACCGTCCGCTCCTCGACGCGCAGGTCCTGGTGAACCGGACGGCGGGGGAGGTCGCGAAACCTTTGCCGCGCCGCCTCGGGACCTCCGTCGGTTGTCAACTGAAAGGGCACCGCTTCCAGTACCTTCTGCAGGATGGCATCCAGACCGGGCTTGTCGGCAGTGTCGTCGTCGGCGGAGTCGCCTGAGTCGTCGGGGACGGGCATCGCCTCACCGTACGCATCGCGCTCCACGCGGTCGCTGTGGGGCGCAGCGCTGGTCGTCGGCGCGGCATACGGCATCTTCCTCGTCGTCACGGCGCTCAGGGTGCCCGCAGGCGCAGAGCTCACCGGTCAGTTCGCCTTGCAACCCGCCGTGAAGGCCCTGGCCGCCGTGTTGCTCGCCGCCGCCGCGGCGGCGAGTCATCCCGTGCGACGCGAACGTCGCTGGTTGGTCGCCGCCCTGGTGTTCTCGGCAGCAGGCGACCTCCTGCTGGCGATGCCGTGGTGGCAGCCGTCGTTCGTGCTCGGGCTCGGCGCCTTCCTCGTCGCGCACCTGTGCTTCCTGGCGGTGTTGCTACCACTTGCCACCCGAACGCCCGCAAGAGTCGCGGCTGCCGTCGTGGTGTGCGTCGCCTGCGTGGCGCTGCTGGTGTGGTTCTGGCCGCGGCTGATCGCCGAGGGGATGGCCATTCCGGTGATCCTCTACATGATCGTTCTGGCCGCGATGGTGTGCGCAGCCCTGCTGGCCCAGCTCCCGACGCCGTGGACCGCCATGGGAGCCGTGTGCTTCGCGGTGTCCGACGGAATGATCGGCATCGGCAAGTTCGTGCTGCAGTCGGAGGCGTTGGCCGTGCCGATCTGGTGGGCCTACGCAGCGTCGCTGTCGTCGATCACCGCAGGCTTATTCTTCGGCCGCGGTCGGTCGGCGTCGCCGATGAGCGCTTGCGCGACGAGCGTGTCCGAGCGCTCTGCTACACCACCTGCGTGACCGAAATCAGGCAGGCGGCCGAGTACGAGCCCATCGCTCGGGTGCTCCCGATGCTGTCGGTGCCGCATCTCGATCGCGAGTTCGACTACCTCGTCACCGCCGATCAGTCCGACGACGCTCAACCCGGAGTCCGGGTCCGGGTGCGCTTCCACGGCAGGCTGGTCGATGCGTTCATCCTCGAACGACGTTCTGACACCGATCACGTCGGCAAGCTGGGTTGGCTGGACCGGGTGGTCTCGAGTGAACGCGTGCTGACGCCGGACATTCGCCGACTGGTCGACGCGGTCGCCGCCAGATATGCGGGCACGCGCGCCGACGTCCTGCGGCTCGCGGTACCGCCGCGGCACGCAGGAGTCGAGAAGCAGGCGGCGCCGGACCCACCCCATGTGACGTCACGACCGGTCGATCCGGCGGCCTGGGGAGACTACGGTCGGGGCGCGCAGTTCCTCGAAGCTCTCGGCGAGGGCCGTGCCGCCCGCGCGGTCTGGCAGGCGCTGCCAGGGGAGCAGTGGACGGACCGGCTCGCCGAGGCCGCCGCGGTCGTCGTCGAGTCGGGCCGTTCGGCGCTGGCCGTCGTACCGGACCAGCGGGACGTCGACGCGCTGTACGCGGCGGCCATTCGGCACGTGGGCGACGAAGCCGTCGTCGCGCTGTCTGCGGGACTGGGCCCGTCGCAGCGCTACCGCCGGTGGCTGTCGGTGCTGCGGGGCCACGCCAGGTTCGTCATCGGCACCCGAAGCGCGGTGTTCGCGCCGGTCGCCGATCTCGGCCTGGTGATGGTGTGGGACGACGGCGACGACACCCTCGCCGAGCCGCGGGCGCCGTACCCGCACGCCCGCGAGGTGGCGATGCTGCGCGCACACCAGCTGCGGTGCGCGGCGTTGGTCGCCGGTTACGCCCGTACGGCCGAGGCGCAGGCCCTCGTCGCGAGCAAGTGGGCGCACGACCTAGTGGCCACCCGGCCTGCGGTGCGCGCCCGCACGCCACGGATCGTCGCCCTCGACGACAGCGGTTTCGCCCAGGAGCGCGATGCCGCCTCCCACACCGCGCGGTTGACGACGATGGCGCTCGACGCGGCCCGCGCGGCGCTCCGGTCCGAGCACCCGGTGCTGGTGCAGGTGCCTCGCCGTGGGTACGTGCCCGCGCTCGCATGCGGGAAGTGCCGAACGATCGCCAGGTGCAGGCAGTGCACCGGGCCCATGTCGTTGCCCGACCGCGCGGTCGGAGCCGTCTGCCGGTGGTGTGGCCGCACCGAGACGGCATTGCGTTGTGTGCGTTGTGGTTCCGATGCGGTGCGCGCCGTCGTCGTCGGCGCGCGCCGCACCGCCGAGGAACTGGGACGGGCCTTTCCGGGCACCACGGTGATCACCTCCGGCGGTGACGCGGTGGTGACCGAGGTGCCTGCCGCGCCGGCCCTCGTCGTCGCCACGCCGGGGGCCGAGCCGGTAGTTCCCGGCGGATACGGCGCCGCGCTGCTCCTCGACGGCTGGGCCTTGCTCGGCAGGCAGGATCTGAGGGCGTCCGAGGACGCCCTTCGCCGGTGGATGGCCGCCGCCGCCCTCGTCCGGCATCGTGGCGACGGCGGCGTGGTGGCGGTCGTCGCCGAATCCGCGATCCCGACCGTCCAGGCACTGATCCGCTGGGACCCGGTCGGCCACGCCGAATCCGAGCTGGCCGCCAGGGCCGAGGTCGGCTTGCCACCTGCGGTTCACATGGCCGCGGTCGACGGAGCGCCCGCGGCGGTGACGGCACTGCTTGCGGCCGCGCACCTTCCTGCGGACGCCGACGTTCTCGGCCCGGTGGAGCTTCCACCGGGGGCCCGTCGACCGCCGGGCACCGAACCCGACGCCGAGGTGAGCCGGATGCTCGTCCGGGTGCCGCGGGACACCGGACTCGGGCTGGCCTCGGCACTTCGCCGCGCCACCGGTGTGTTCAGTGCCCGCCACGATCAGCCGCCCGTTCGTGTGCAGATCGACCCCTTGCACATAGGGTGAGTCGAACCGAAGGCGGCCGGGGCGGTATGGGAGGTGGAGTGAAGCGGGTATTCGGGTGGTTGATCCTGTTGGCCCTCATCGCCGTTGGACTGTTCTGGCCCCTGATGTTCGACAGCGCCTCCGCCTCGGCGCCCACCGACGATCCCGTGGTGATCAGCGACTACCAGGCTGACTTCACCGTCGGCGCCGACGGCAAGCTCGACGCCGTCGAGACCATTCGGGGTGAATTCCCGTCCGGACGGCACGGCATCTTCCGCTATTGGGACGTGGCGAATCAGAACAGCCCCAAGGTGCGGCAGGAGCCCGAGATCACCTCGATCCTGATGGACGGTGAACCCGCGCCGTATCAACTGCTCTGGGAATCTGGCGACCGGTTTCGGGTCGCCAAGATCGGCAGTCCCGACAGCACCCTGACCGAAGGCACGCACACCTACGAACTCCGGTACACCATCCCGGGTGCCCTTGACCCCGGCGCGACCGGCCAGAACACGCGCTTCGCCACCGTCGTCGGTGATCCCAACTCGAGGTCGGTGTTCTTCTGGAACGTCATCGCACCGTCGTGGAACAACGTGATCCAGCAGGTGCGCGTGCGCGCGACCCTGCCCGCCGACGTCACCGGCGCCGAGTGTGCCGTCGGCTTCGGCGCTGGGCGGGCCTGCGACGGGCTGACGGTGTCGGGCAACACGGTCGAACTCACCGCGCACAACCTCGCGCCGCGCACCCCCGTCACGCTGCGGGCCGGCGTCGACGTGCCCACTCCGGCCCGCATCAGCCTGCCGTGGTCCTACCAATGGGACCGCATCCTCGGCCGCTCGTTGGGCGGAGTCGTCCTGGTCCTCGCCCTCTCGGTCGCCGGCGCGCTGGTGGCCTACCTCTGGTACCGCACCACGGTCGAGCCGGATCCCGGCTTTCCCGTGCAGTACGGGCCGCCTCAAGGGCTCGGACCGGTGCAGACGGAGTACATCCGCACCGAGGCGGTGCCGAAGAACGGGCTGACGGCCACGCTCTTCTACCTCGCCGAACGCAAACTGGTCGATCTCACGCAAGTCAGCGACGATCAGTGGAACGTGCGCGGGACGGCGGAACGCACGGCGTGGGCGGACGTCGACCCGGTCAGCGTCGCGGTCGGTTCGGCGCTCAAGGTGATGGGCCCAGGCAAGGAGTTCGAGGCCAAGAAGTCGGTCACGGCGGGGAAGAAGCTCAACAAGGCCAAGATGGACATGACGGCGGCGGCGGCGGCATGGGCGATCGGCGACGGCCTGATGGTGAAGCGCCGCAAGGAACTCTGGGTGCGCGCGGCCAATGCGCTGACCTTGATCTTGGCCGTGTGCGGGTTCTTCCGGTGGGGTTTCCCTGCGACGATGTGGGGCCTGCCGTTCATCACGTTCTTCGTATTCTCCAGGCGGTCCTGGTCTGCCGGCGTCGGCACCCGGCGGACTGAGGCGGGGCGCCAGTTGTGGTCGCAGGCAGGCGGATTCCATCGTCTGCTGTCCACCGACTCGGCGGAGACCCGGTTCGACTTCGCGGCGCGCAAGGACCTCTACACGGCCTACATCCCGTTCGCCATCGCAGGCGGCGCGGCGGCGCTGTGGGCCAAGAAGTATCGGGACACGGTGGGAGCCGTTGCTCCGCAACCGGATTGGTACAACTCGTCGTCCACGTCGAGCGGGTGGGGCTTCGGCGGTCACTCCAGTGCCCCCAACTTCGACAGCTTTGAATCGGCGCTGTCGTCATCGATCGGTGCGTACACCGCGTCGCAGAGCTCGTCATCGTCGTCTTCGGGCGGCAGTTCCGGCGGCGGGGGCGGCGGCGGTGGCGGTGGAGGAGGAGGCGGCTCGTGGTGAGTTATGTGCTGATCCTGGTCGTGGTTCTGCTGGTGGTGCTGCTCATTGGTTTCGTCATGGGGTACAACAAGATTCGCTCGGCCGACGTCCGGGTGTCCGAGGCGCTGTCCGGTATCGACGTCGAGCTGACCCGCCGGGCGTCGCTGATCCCCAGCCTGGTGCACACGGTGCAGACGTTCGCGACCCACGAGAAGGGCGTCCTCGATCACGTCACCGACGCACGGGCCGCGCTGACCTCGGCGACCGGCGGCAAGTCGGTTGCCCAGCGCAGTGCCGCGGAACGAGACCTGGACAACGCACTCGGACCGCTTCTCGCGCTTGGTCAGACCTACCCCCAGCTCAACTCGTCGAGTAACTTCCTCAACCTGCAGGACAACCTCGCCGACACCGAGAACAAGCTCGCATTCGCCCGCCAGTACTACAACGACGCGGTCGCCACGCTCAACAAGGCCGTCACGACCATTCCGTGGATGTTCGTCGCGCCGCTCGCCGGTGTGTCCGAACGCGAGTACTACCAGATCACGGGATGACGACGTGCGAATCATCTTCGCGGGCACCCCAGAACCCGCCCTTCCGTCGCTGAGGCGGCTCATCGACTCTGCACAGCACGACGTGATCGCCGTGTTGACCCGGCCGGACGCCGTGTCCGGTCGACGCGGCCGTCCATCGCCGTCACCGGTCGCCCAACTCGCCATCGACGCCGGGATTCCGGTGCTGCGGCCTGCGCAGCCCAACGGCGCCGAATTCGTGGCGGAGCTTCGGGATCTGGCGCCCGACTGCTGTGCCGTGGTGGCCTACGGCGCATTGCTGCGCGAGGGGTTGCTCGGTGTGCCGCCGTTCGGCTGGATCAACCTGCACTTCTCGCTGCTGCCCGCTTGGCGGGGCGCGGCGCCGGTCCAGGCCGCCATCGCCGCGGGCGACGAGGTGACCGGCGCGACGACGTTCCGCATCGAGCCGAGTCTGGACTCCGGGCCCGTGTTCGGGGTGGTCACCGAGACCGTTCGGCCAACGGATACCGCGGGCGATCTGCTCGAGCGGCTGTCGGTCTCGGGGGCCATGCTCCTGGAGAAGACGTTGGACGGCATCGGCGACGGCTCGCTGGCCGCCGTGCCGCAGCCTGCCGACGGTGTCACCGTCGCGCCGAAGATCACCGTCGACGAGGCACGGGTCCGATGGGATCTGCCCGCCCGGGTGGTCGACCGAAGGATCCGTGCCGTCACGCCCAACCCCGGGGCGTGGACCATGATCGGGGACCTTCGGGTCAAGGTGGGCCCGGTGACGCTCGACGAGCAGGGGCAGGAACCGTTGTCACCCGGCCTGATTCGCATCGATCGTCAAGGAGTTCACGTGGGAACGTCGTCGACCCCTGTCCTTCTCGGCGAGATCCAGCCGCCCGGCAAGAAGCCGATGAAGGCTGCCGACTGGGCCAGGGGCGCACGCCTCGACGAGAACGCGAGCGCCCAGTGACCCGGCCGCAGCAGGGTCGACGACGGCCCCCGCGCAAGCCGCTCGACCCGGCCCGCCAGGCGGCGTTCGACGTGTTGCGTGCCGTCTCGGAGCGGGATGCCTATGCCAACCTCGTTCTTCCGGCGTTGCTCCGCGAGCGTCAGATCACCGGGCGCGACGCCGCGTTCGCCACCGAACTCGCCTACGGGTCCTGCCGTGCGCTGGGTCTGCTCGACGCCGTCATCGTGCACGCGGCGAACCGTCCACTCGATCGCATCGACCCCGTCCTGCTCGACCTGCTGCGGCTCGGCACGTACCAACTGCTGCGGACCCGGGTGGACGCGCACGCTGCCGTTGACACCACGGTCGAGCAGGCTGCCATCGAATTCGACACGGCGCGTGCCGGTTTCGTCAACGGCACGCTTCGGACCATCGCGGCACGTGACGAGCAGTCGTGGGTGGCCGAACTGGCGCCGGCCGCCGACACCGATCCGGTCGGCCACATCGCCTTCGCGCACGCCCATCCGCGATGGATCGGACAGGCGTTCGCCGACGCGCTCGGCGCGGACGCTGCAGAGCTCGGTCCGCTGCTCGCCAGCGACGACGATCGCCCACTGGTGCATCTGGCCGCCCGGCCCGGCGTGCTGACCGCTGAGGCCCTCGCACAGGCCGTCGGCGGCGAGGTCGGACGCTACTCGCCGTATGCGGTGTACTCATCCGGTGGCGATCCCGGCCAGCTCGAGGCCGTCCGCGGCGGTGTGGCGCAGGTCCAGGACGAGGGCAGCCAACTGGTGGCGAGGGCACTGACCCTGGCGCCGCTCGACGGTGCCGATGACAAGTGGCTCGATCTGTGCGCAGGCCCCGGCGGAAAGGCATCGCTGCTGGCCGCCATCGCTGCCGAATCGGGCGCCCGCGTGACGGCCGTGGAACCCACGCCGCACCGTGCCGAGCTCGTCGAACAGGCGGTCCGCGGCATGGAGGTCGAGGTCCTGCGCGTCGACGGCCGCGAGACCGGACTGCCTCCCGCGTCGTTCGACCGGGTACTGGTCGACGCGCCGTGCACCGGGCTCGGTGCCTTGAGGCGCAGACCGGAAGCGCGGTGGCGGCGCCAACCGAGCGACGTGCCGACACTGGCGAAACTGCAGAGGGAACTGCTGGCGGCGGCCATCGCGCTCACCCGCGACGGCGGCGTCGTGCTGTATGCCACCTGCTCGCCTCACTTGGCAGAGACCGTCGGCGTCGTGGCCGACGCGCTGCGCCGCCAACCCGTCCGCGCAATCGACACCCGGCCGTTGTTCGACGCGGGCGCAGTGCCGATGACAGGTCTTGGACCGGGTCCGCACGTGCAGCTGTGGCCACACCGGCACGGCACCGACGCGATGTTCGCGGCGGCCCTCCAGGTGCAGCGGTGAACGCCACTTGATGCCGCCCCCGGGTCGCTTCGCTCCTGGCCGCCGTACCTGAAGGCCCCGGGTCGCTTCGCTCCTGCCCGCCGTACCTGATGGCCCCGGGTCGCTTCGCTCCTGCCCGCCGTACCTAATGGGAACCGATCGGCGTGTTCTTGATGGGGATCTTGGTTCTCGAGCGGGACGCTGATCGTCGAGCCGCCAATCGGTGAGCACTGGGATGTCTAGGCTGACCCCCATGGCAGAACCCTTGATCGCGCCGTCGATTCTGGCCGCCGACTTCGCGCGGCTGGCCGACGAGACCGCCGCCGTCGCAGGCTCCGACTGGTTGCACGTCGACGTGATGGACAACCACTTCGTGCCGAACCTCACACTCGGTCTGCCGGTCGTGGAAAGC
>JAOPWT010000005.1 GCA_025965555.1 Mycobacterium sp. | reverse complement strand
GTTCAGCTCATCGGCGGTGACCCGGCCGTCGCTCGCGCGTTCAACGACGCCAGCCAGGCAGTGGTCCGAGGCCAGCTCGCGCGGGCAGTGTCCGGGACCAGGGAGGGCACGACGCCGTGGAGCTTCGAGGCCAACGGTCAGGTCACGTTTCGCAGCGTCGTGATCGCGCAGGTCATCACGAGCGCCCTCTACTTCGGGGCGCATCCGTCGAGCGAAGCCGGGACGGTGGTCATCGATAGCCGAACGGCCCGACCCGTCTTGATCGGAGATGTGTTCGCCGACGAGCGGGCGGGGCTGGCCAGGCTGTCCGAGCAGACCAAGATCATCATGCCAAAGGTCAACGGCTGGAAGGGAACAATGCCGGATGAGCCTGGCAACGCACCCGTCCGAGAGAACTTCGCCAACTGGGTGCCAACCCCGGACGGCATGGAGCTTCACTTCCCGGCCCAGCAATTCGGCATGGGCATCGCCGAGACCATCACGGTGCCGTGGCCGGACCTGACCGACCTACTGGCACCGGACATGGCGAACATCGCCATGGCGTAGCCCACGGCGATGAGTTTCGGCGTGGCGCCATGTCTCAACGGACATGAGAAACCTGATCACGAATACGTTCCTGACCCTCGACGGCGTCATGCAGGCACCCGGCGCCCCCGACGAGGACATCGACGGCGGGTTCGCACTCGGCGGCTGGTCGGTGAACTACTGGGACGACCACATGGGCGAGGTCATGAGCAAGACCATGGGCGTGCCGTTCGATCTGATCCTGGGCCGCCGGACCTACGACATCTTCGCCGCGCACTGGCCGCGCGCAGGTGAGCAGGACGGTGCCAAGCCTCTCAACGACGCGACGAAGTACGTGGCCTCGCGGAGCCATCCCCACCTCGAGTGGACGAACTCCGTACTGATCGACGGCGACGTGGCGACGGGTGTCGCCGCACTCAAGGCCGGTGACGGGCCCGAACTCCAGGTACACGGCAGCGCGAATCTGATCCAGACGTTGATGCGTCACGACCTGATCGACGAGTACCGCCTGTGGGTCTTCCCCGTCGTCGTCGGCTCGGGGAAGCGACTCTTCGCTGACGGGGTCGCCCCGAAGAGTATGACGCTCGTCGACAGCACGGTGTCGACCACCGGGGTGTCGATCGTCACTTACCGGCCGACAGGTGCCATCAACGTCGGTTCCTTTGCGCTGGAATGACTTACAGCGGGATGTTCTTGTGACGACCGCGGCGGGCGGGAGCCTCGGCCAACGCCTGCGTGAGTACGCTGCGGGTATGCGGGGGATCGATCTTCGCGTCGACCACGCCGATTTCGATGGCGCTGTCCACGCCGCCCGCGATCCGCTCGTGCTCGGCAGCCAGTTGATCGTGCAGGGCCTCGCGGTCCTCGGGGGCGGCGGCCGCGAGGGTGCGCTTGTGCAGGATGCCGACCGCCGGCTTCGCGCCCATCACGGCGACCTCGGCGTTCGGCCAGGCGAACACCTTCGTCGCGCCAAGTGAGCGGGTGTTCTTGGCAATGTAGGCGCCGCCGTATATCTTGCGCGACACCAGCGTGACGCGCGGGACGGTGGCTTCACCGAACGCGTGCAGCAGCTTCGCGCCGCGGCGGACGACGCCACCCCACTCCTGATCGACGCCGGGCAGGTAGCCGGGGACGTCGACGATCACGACGATCGGAATGCCGAACGCATCGCACAGCCGAACGAATCGCGCTGCCTTCTCGGCACTTTCGGAGTTCAGGCAGCCACCGAGGCGCAGTGGGTTGTTGGCGAGTACGCCGACGCTGCGTCCGGCCAGCCTGCCGAGTCCGACGACCATCGACGGGGCCCACTTGGACTGGAACTCGTCGAACGGCGTCTCCTCGTCGAGCAGCGCCGAGATGAGCGGGTGCACGTCGTAGGCCCGACGGGCCGAGTCCGGAAGCAGCGCACGGAGGTCGGAATCGCCTGCCTCGGCCTTGGTGCGATCGAAATGGCCCTGCTGGCAGAACAATCCGACCAAGCGGCGGCCACGCTCATAGGCGTCGGCCTCGTCGTCGGCGACGATGTGGCACACGCCCGACTTCTTGTGGTGGGTGTCCGGCCCACCGAGGGACGCCATGTCGACGTCCTCACCGGTGACACTGCGGACGATGTCCGGGCCCGTGACGAACACCCGGCCCTCGGGCGCCATGATGACGACGTCGGTGAGCGCAGGTCCGTAAGCCGCACCGCCGGCAGCGAATCCTACGACCACCGAGATCTGCGGAATGTAGCCCGACGCCCGGATCATCGCCTCGAAGACCAGACCCACGGCGTGCAGAGCCTTGACGCCCTCGGCCAGCCGTGCGCCACCGGAGTGCCAGATGCCGACGATCGGGTTCTGCTCCTCGATGGCGGTGTCGTAGGCGTTGACGATGTGGCGGCAGCCCTCGATGCCCATCGCGCCACCCATGACGGTGCCGTCGGTGCAGAAAGCGGTGGTGCGGACGCCGTTGACGGTGCCGGACGCCGCGAGCACACCGGAGCGGTCGCGCTCGTGGAGCAGCTCAACGGAGCCGTCGTCGAAGAATGCGCGCAGGCGCAGCAGGGGATCGCGGGGATCGGTTGACTCGTCTACCGTTTCGGGCGCCATCGTCGTCATGTATATCTCCTAGGTTTCAGTACTTCCCGAAGGCGATCGCTACGTTGTGCCCGCCGAATCCGAATGAATTGTTGATCGCGTACTCGTAGTTGCCCTGCCGTGGCTCGCCTGCGACCACGTCCAGATCGATCTCGGGATCGAGGTGGCGCAGGTTGAGCGTGGGTGGGACCACTCCGTCCCGGATGGCCAGCACGGTCAGGATGGACTCCACCGCGCCGACGGCGCCGACGGAGTGGCCCAGTGCCGACTTCGGCGCGTACACCGCGGGCCGGTTGTTGCCGAGCGCGTTGTTGATGGCCTTGCCCTCGGCCACGTCGCCGACCTGCGTTCCGGTCGCGTGCGCATTCACGTGGTCGATGTCGCCCGGCTGCAGACCGGCGAGCTGGATCGCTCGCGTGATCGCATGACCCGCCTGGTCACCGCTCGGGTCGGGGGCCACGATGTGGTACCCGTCCGAGGTCACCGCGGCACCCATCAGCCGGGCCAGGACGTTGGCGCCGCGCGCCAGGGCGTGCTCCTCGGTCTCGAGCACCATCAGTCCGGCACCTTCGCCGAACACGAAGCCGTTGCGATCCTTGTCGAACGGCCTGCACGCGCCTGCCGGGTCATCATTGGTGGTGGACAACACGATTCGCATCTGTGCGAACCCTGCGATCGGCACCGCCTCGATCCTGGTCTCGACGCCGCCGCAGATGGCGACGTCGGCCTCACCGAGGACGATGTTGCGCCACGCATGGGCGATCGCCTCGCTGCCCGAGGCGCATGCCGAGATCGGCGTGACGACGCCGGCACCGGCCTTGCGTTCCAGGGCGACCGCCACGGCTGGCGAGTTCGGCATGTACGTCTGCACCGCGAGCGGTGAGACGGCCTTGAAGCCCTTCTCGCGCATGTTGTCGTAGTTGTAGAGCAGCTCCTCGGCGCTGCCGATGCCGGTGCCGATCGACACCATCAGACGCCTGGTGTCGACGTCCGGCGAGCCCGCGTTCTCCCAGGCCCGCCGTCCGACGACGGTCGCCATCTTCTGCAGATAGGAGAGTCGACCGAGTTCTTCCGGCGTCAGTTCGCTTTCGAAGTCCTCGAGTAGGTGGCCCCCGATGCGCACCGGCAGGTCGTACAACTCGACGAAGTAGTCATCCAGTGTGCGGATGCCACTCTCGCCGTCCTGCAGCCGCTTCCAGGTGCCTTCGGCGTCCGTCGCCAACGCAGTCGTCATCGCGAATCCGGTGACGACCACATTGGGGAGCCCGCTCCCCGTAGACAGGCGAGTCAAACGGGACAACCTTTCGATTCCTCTCCGTGCCAGTGGACGCTCAGTAGCGCCCAAAGGCCAGGGCGACATTGTGTCCACCAAAGCCGAACGAGTTGTTGATGGCGTACTGGTAGTCGCCATACCGAGGCTCACCCGCGACGACATCGAGATCGATCTCGGGGTCGGGTGTCTCGTAGTTCAGTGTCGGCGGGATGACGCCGTCGCGCAGCGCCAGCACCGTGAGGATGGACTCCAGCGCGCCGACGGCACCGATGGAGTGGCCCAGTGCCGACTTCGGTGCGTACACCGCGGCGTGCTCCACACCGGCGGACCGGATGGCGTTCGCCTCGGCGACGTCGCCGATCGAGGTGGACGTGGCGTGCGCGTTGACGTGGTCGATGTCCTTGGGGGACAGGCCCGCCGTCTCCATCGCCCGCTTCATCGCGTGGCCGGCCCGCAGACCGTCCGGCGCGGGAGCGACCATGTGGAAGGCGTCCGACGAGATGCCGGCCCCCATCACCCTGGCCAACGGCTTGGCGCCGCGGGCCAGAGCATGCTCCTCGGTCTCAATGATCATCATCGCCCCGGCCTCGCCGAAGACGAAGCCGTCACGGTTCTTGTCGAACGGTCGCGACGCACCCTCCGGGTCGTCGTTCTTGGTCGACATGGCCCGCATCATCGAGAACGCCGCGATCGGCAGTGCCTCGATCATGCCCTCGACGCCACCGCAGACGGCGAAGTCCGCGTCACCCATGACGATCTGACGCCATGCGTGGGCGATGGCCTCCGAGCCCGACGAACAGGCCGACACCGGCGTGATGACACCGGCGCGGGCCCCGAGCTCGAGGCCCACCACCGCGGCCGCGCCGTTGGGCATGACCATCTGAACGGCGAGTGGAGACACCTTGCGAGGGCCACCCTCGTTCATCGCGTCGTACATCTCGACGATCTTCTCGCCACCGCCGAGGCCCGTGCCGATCACGACCGAGAAACGGTCGGGATCGACCTCGGGCCGACCCGCGGATTCCCACAATTGATTGCCGACGTACTTCGACATCCGCTGGACGTACGACATCCGCCGGTGTTCCAGTCGGGACATCAGGGGATCGAGGGGCTCCGCAAGGTGCCCCCCGATCTTGACCTGAAGATCCCACTTGCCGACGAAGTCGTCGTCAAGGACGCGGATGCCGCTCTCGCCCGCCAGCAGACCCTTCCACGTGCTCTCGATGTCCGAAGCGACCGAGGTGGTCGCCGTGACGGCGGTCACGACGACGCTGGGGAAGGCCCCGTTAGCAGTGGAAGGGCGAGTCACGAAGTGAACTTATCGCGCAGTGCGGCGGCAGCCTCGGGGTTCTCTTCCTCGAGCTTCTGGATGTAGGCAACGACGTCGCCCACGGTGCGCAGACCGGCGAGATCCTCGTCCGGGATCTTCACGCCGTACTTGTCCTCGGTCTGCACGGCGATCTCCACCATCGACAGCGAGTCGATGTCAAGGTCGTCGACGAAGGACTTCTCCGGGGTGACCTCGGACGGCTCGATGCCGGTGACCTCTTCGATGATCTCCGCGAGACCCGAGATGATTTCTGCCTGGCTGGCGGCCACAATGGCTCCTTCTATTTCTGTGTTTCTCGTTGCATCGACGCTCCCTGGTGGAGTGCCGACATGGAGTTGTCTGGGTTAGAGCTCGGAGAGCCCGTCCAGGTCTGCGGGGGTCTTGACGGCGTACGTCGGTACTCCCCGAAGTTCTCGTTTGGCGATGCCCACCAGAGTGCCCGCGGGCGGGAACTCGATGATCGCGGCGACCTCCTGCTGCCGCATGGTCTCGGTGCACAGATCCCAGCGCACCGGTCGGGTCAGCTGAGCGACCAGCTTGGTCATGGCGTCGGCGGCCGATGCCACCGGCTGGCCGTCGGCGTTGGACAGCAGGCTGGTGGTCGGCTTGGAAGCGCTGACTGCGTCCGCGGCGGCCGAGTAGCCGCCCAGTGCCGACGACATGAAGTGGGTATGGAACGCGCCTGCGGTCGCAAGCAGTCGGACCCGTGCCTTGGCAGGCGGGTCCTCGGCGAGCTTCTCGAGTGCCGAGATGGCGCCTGCGGCGACGATCTGCCCGGCGGCGTTGCGGTTGGCGGGCACCAGGTCGAGCGCCTCGAGTCGGGCCAGCACCTCGGCCTCGTCGCCACCGAGCACCGCGGCCATGCCGGTCGGCTCGACCGCGCACGCCTTGGCCATCTCGGAGCCGCGGGTCGCGGCCAGTGTCACGGCGTCGTCGGAGGAGAGCACGCCGGCAATCGCATAGGCGGCGATCTCGCCGACCGAGTGGCCCGCGACGACGGTTTCGGCGCCGGCCAGCAGGCCGCGCTTGGTCAGTTCCTGATGCGCGAGGAGGGTTGCGGCGACGACAAGGGGCTGCGTAACCGACGTGTCGGTGATCTCGTCGGCGGTTGCTGTGGTCCCCAGGCGGGCCAGATCCAGGTTGATGGCCTCGGACCACGCGGCGATCCGGTCACCCGCACCGGGCAGTTCAAGCCACGGCGACAGCATGCCGGGAGTCTGCGATCCCTGTCCAGGAGCGAGCAGCGCAAGCACGGGTGTCTGAGGCACGAATTAAGAAAACACTGTGAAACCGGTTTTGCGTGGTGTAAGAGATTATGAACCTCGTCTTATGTTTTTGTGGAGAACATACAAAACAGCATGTGATGCGACTGCAATGAGACCTGGCCGCGACCTATTCCCCCACGTGATGGGCGCCCGAGCCGGCTCCCGACCCAGCTGTTAGCTGCGCCACATTGGCATTTGCCGTGATGGAGTGAGGTCCTTGACGACCCAGTCTGCCCACGGTCGAAGCGACCCGCAGCACGTACGCATCGCGCGGCAAAGTGGGATCGCGGCCGGTGAAGTCGGCGATGCGTTTGAGCCGGTAGCGGACGGTGTTTGGATGAACGAACAATTTGCGCGCGCAGGCCTCTATCGCACCCCCGGAATCGAGGTAGGCGTCCAGCGTCTCCGTCAGTGCGGGCCCTGCGTCGGCCAGCGGGCGCATGACGTCGGAATCGAGGGCGGCGATGGCCGACAGGTCACCGAGAAGCGCCCGCTCGGGGAGCAGCTCCCGGGCGGACACCGGTCGTGGCGCGCCACTCCAGCCGGCGACCGCGTTCATGCCTGCGATGGCTTCCGCGGCGCTGTAGTGGGCCGCCACGAGAGACGAGGCGAACGGGCCGATCACCACGGGTTGGTCGGCGAACACCTCGAGAAGTTCGGGCAGGATCTTGTCGGTGGGGGACAGGTGCCCGGACACGATCGCGACCAGCCACGTGCCGTGTACGTCCGACAACGCCGTACGGCCGTTGCGGGTGACGATGTCGTGGACGTCCTCGCTGGCGAAGTCGGCCCGACCGGGCTGGGGAAATCCGACGAGCACCGTCGCCGGCGCGGTGGCATCCCAGTTCAACGCCGCAGCCTGCGACTGGAGTTGCGGCCCGATGTCGCCACGGACCACCGCGTCGACGACGTTGGCCTCCATCCGGGTGTCCCAGGCGCCGCGGGCCTCGGCGGCGTCGGCATATCCCGACGCGGCCGCGAACGCGAGGTTGCGGCTGTAGCGCAGGATGCCGACGGTGAGCGCCGTCACCTGGTCCCCGTTGCGGGCCAGCATCGGAACGGCTTCCTCGAAGTGCTCCATCGTGACCCGCACCATGTCGACGGTCTGGCGCAGGGCGATCCGCCGAGTGAGTTCCTGCGGGACCAACGCAAAGGCCTCGGCGGTGTAACCGACGTCGCCGCGCGGATTGCGCATCCACTCGGCGAAGTTGACCAACGCAGTCTGCACGACCAACTGGACGCTGGCGCGCTGCGACGCCTCAAGTTCGGCGAAGAAGGGCAGCCGTTCGCCCATCACGTGGACCGCCTCGGTGGCCAGGCGCCCCGAGTACTGCTTGACGCGACGCAGCAGCGACTCTGGGACCGAGTCCAGCAGCTCGAGCGACGGCGCGTGCGTCGCTGACGGCTGCTTGTCACTCACGCCTAAAAGGTACGCCTACTTTCTGGTGGTTTCCTCTAACTCCGGGCTACGCGCTCCCGGTGTCGACGAAGGACACGCCAGCGGCCATGACGTCGTCGATCTGGTACTGCTTGGCGGCTGCGATGGCCACCGACTGGTCGATCTCGCCGTCTCTGGCCAGCGCTTCCAGCACGGCGACCACGACCGACTCGGCGTCGGTGTTGAAGTACCGGCGGGCAGCAGGGCGTGTGTCGGAGAAGCCGAAGCCGTCCGTCCCGAGCGTGACGTAGGTGTTGGGCACCCACGGGCGGATCTGCTCGGGTACCGCGCGCATCCAGTCCGAGACCGCGACGACGGGGCCCGCGGTGGACTCCAGCACCTTGGTGACATACGGGACGGCGGCGGGCTGCTCCGGATGGCGCAGCCGCTCCTTCTCCACGGCGACGCCATCGCGGTTGAGCTCGCCCCAGCTGGTCACCGACCACACGTCGGCGGCGACGTCCCACTCCGCGGCCAGCAGGTCCGCGGCGCGCAGTGCTTCGGGCATCGCCACGCCCGAGGTCAGGATCTGCGCGACGTTGGTGCGCTTGTCCTTGGCTGCCCGGTAGCGGTACATCCCGCGCAGCAGCCCGTCTGGGTCGAAGTTCTCGGGCTCGGCGGGCTGGACGTAGGGCTCGTTGTAGATGGTGATGTAGAAGAAGACGTTCTCGGAGTTCTCGCCGTACATCCGGGACAGCCCGCTCTCGACGATGTAGGCGATCTCGTAGGCGAACGCCGGGTCGTAGGCCACTACCGCGGGGTTGGTGGCGGCCAGCAGCAGCGAGTGCCCGTCGGCGTGCTGCAGACCCTCGCCGGTCAGCGTCGTACGTCCCGCGGTGGCGCCGAGGGCGAACCCGCGGGCCATCTGATCGGCGGCTGCCCACAGTCCGTCGCCGGTGCGCTGGAAGCCGAACATCGAATAGAAGATGTAGATCGGGATCATCGGCAAGTTGTGCGTCGAGTACGACGTGCCGACCGCGGTGAAGGACGCGGTCGAACCTGCCTCGTTGATGCCCTCGTGCAGGATTTGGCCGATTTCGCTTTCCTTGTAGGCCAACATCAATTCGGCGTCGACGGCCGTGTACAGCTGGCCGTTGCGGTTGTAGATCTTGAGGCTCGGGAACCAAGAGTCCATGCCAAAGGTGCGGGCCTCGTCCGGGATGATCGGGACGATTCGCTTCCCGATCTCCTTGTCCCGCAACAGTTCCTTGAACGTGCGGACGATCGCCATGGTGGTGGCCACCGACTGGGTGCCCGAGCCCTTCTTGAGTGACTTGTAGACGTCACGGCTGGGAAGGGGCAGCGCCTTGGTCTTGTTGCGCCTGGCGGGCAGGAAGCCGCCGAGGGTACGGCGCCGGTCCAGCAGGTAGCGGATCTCCGGTGCGTCGGGCCCCGGGTGGTAGTACGGGGGCAGGTACGGATTCTCCTCGAGCTGCGCGTCGGTGATCGGGATGCGCTGGGCCTCGCGGAAGTCCTTGAGGTCTTGCAGCGCAAGCTTCTTCATCTGGTGGGTGGCGTTGCGGCCCTCGAAGTGCTTGCCCAGTGTGTAGCCCTTGATGGTGTGGGCCAGGATCACCGTCGGCTGGCCCTTGTGCTCCATGGCCGCCCGGTAGGCGGCGTAGACCTTGCGGTAGTCGTGGCCGCCGCGCTTGAGGTTCCAGATCTCGGCGTCGGTCATCGGCTCGACGAGGGCCTTGGTGCGCGGGTCGCGGCCGAAGAAGTGATCGCGGACGTATCCGCCGTCGTTGGCCTTGTAGGTCTGGAAGTCGCCGTCGGGGGTGGTGTTCATCAGGTTCACCAGTGCGCCGTCACGGTCGGCGTGAAGCAGCGCGTCCCACTCGCGGCCCCAGATGACCTTGATGACGTTCCAGCCCGCACCGCGGAAGAACGACTCCAGCTCCTGGATGATCTTGCCGTTGCCGCGCACCGGGCCGTCGAGGCGCTGCAGGTTGCAGTTGATCACGAAGGTCAGGTTGTCGAGCCCTTCGAGCGCGGCGACGTGGGCCAGTCCGCGGCTCTCCGGTTCGTCGGTCTCGCCGTCGCCGAGGAATGCCCACACGTGCTGATCGGAGGTGTCCTTGAGGCCGCGGTCGTGCAGGTAGTGGTTGAACCGCGCCTGGTAGATGGCGTTCATCGGGCCCAGCCCCATCGACACCGTGGGGAACTCCCAGAAGTCGGGCATCAACCTCGGGTGCGGGTAGGACGGGATGCCGCCGCCGGGATGAGAGTGCTCCTGGCGGAACCCGTCGAGCTTGTCCGCGGTTAGCCGGCCTTCGAGGAACGCGCGGGCGTAGATGCCGGGCGAAGCGTGACCCTGGATGAAGATCTGATCGCCGCCGCCGGGGTGAGACTTGCCGCGGAAGAAGTGGTTGAAACCGACCTCGTACAGCGCAGCAGACGACGCGTAGGTCGAAATATGGCCGCCCACACCAACTCCCGGCCGCTGTGCGCGGTGCACCATGATGGCGGCGTTCCACCGGATCCACGCGCGGTAGCGCCGTTCGACGTCCTCGTCGCCGGGGAACCAGGGCTCCAATTCGGTGGGAATCGTGTTGACGTAGTCGGTCGAGGTGAGCGCCGGAATCGCGACGCGTTGTTCGCCAGAACGCTCGAGCAGCCGCAACATCAGGTACCGCGCGCGGGCCGGTCCTGACCGTTCCAGCAAGGCATCGAACGACTCGAGCCACTCGGTGGTCTCTTCGGGATCGATGTCCGGTAGGTAGGAGGCAACGCCTTCGCGGATGACGCGCACCCGATCGGGTTCGCCTGCGGTGCCAGAGTTTTGGGCCAGGTCTTGGCGCGCGAACTCGGTGGTCAACTGCGGCTCCTCGGTAGGCGTGATCGGAAGCTCGTGGCCCCGTCCCGCGTGAGTTTCATCTTCGTTTCCAGCGTCGTGTCCATCGTGCCCCTATCGTGCCGTACTTGCTCGATCGGGGTTGGCATAGGGGAAATGAACCGGCGATGAATCCGGCCAACCGGTACGGTCTGAAGACTGTGACGACTTGGGGGCGAGCAGGGCGGCTGCGCGTCGCCTGCTGCGTTACGGGGAGCCTCGCCTGCCTGGCCATGATCATCGTGGGCTGCACGTCCATCACTCAGGGCAAGGCCACGTTCGATAGCGCCGAGGCGCCCGACTACCGCGCGTCCGTGGCGTCGTCCATCGCGGTATCCGAATCCGCGCACCAGGTGGCGGTGACCAAGGCGGCCGTGCACGCCTCCTGCGATGCGCTCGGCTCAAGCAGTGGTGATTCGGTGCAAGCGGTCAACACCTATGTCGAGGCGTACAACAACGACGCCCCTGACGCCGCGAGCAAGGTCGGACCCGCCGTCGACTCGCTCAATCGCAGCGCTGACCTGGTCTCCGGCAGTCTTTCCGACCCGCTGTCGCCCGATCTGACCAAGGCTCTGAACGGCTGGGTGGACTCCGCGCGGCAGCTCGCTGACGTACTCACACGCAACCCCGGGCCCGACGAGTTCAACGTCGCGATCCGTCAGCTCAACGATTCCAAGACTGCGGCAGGAGCGGCCTGTGATGCCGCATATTGATCCTTCGGAGCGCCAGGCGTCGGGTGAAGGCCCAAGCCGTGCGACGATAGGGCAAAGCTGACACGCTGGCTGAAGGAGGAAACGGTGGTTGCGGCGGACTCGCCGAACTACGCCCGCAAGCTGGGCATCGAGAAGAATCAACTCGTCCAGGAGCTGGGCTGGGACGAGGACACCGACGATGAGATCCGGTTCGACATCGAGGACGCAAGCGGTGCCGAGATGCTGGATGAGGATGCGGACGAAGTCATCGACGTCGTGCTGCTGTGGTGGCGCGACGATGACGGTGACCTGGTTGACCGTCTGATGGACGCCATCACTCCACTCGCCGAGGACGGCGTCGTGTGGGTGGTGACGCCGAAGACCGGTCACCCCGGGCACGTGCGGCCGTCCGACATCGCCGAATCCGCGCCAACGGCCGGCCTCATGCAGACCTCGTCGGCCAACCTCGGCGATTGGATCGCCAGCAGGCTGGTCCAGCCGAAGTCGGGCCCGACGGGTCGGCGCTAGGGCGTGCTGGACGTTGGCGCCATGGCGCCTGACTTCACGCTGAAGGATCAGGACGGGCGGCCCGTTGCGCTGAGCGCCCACCTGGACGCCAAGGACGTGCTGTTGGTGTTCTTTCCGCTGGCCTTCACCGGGATCTGCCAGCGCGAGCTCGACGAGATCCGGGATCACCTTGGGCAGTACGTCAACGACGCCACCCAGACGTTGGCGGTGTCGGTGGGACCTCCACCGACCCACAAGGTCTGGGCCAAGCAGAGCGGCTTCACGTTCCCCGTGCTCTCCGACTTCTGGCCTCACGGTGCGGTCGCGCAGGCCTACGGGGTGTTCAACGACGCCGCAGGGTTCGCCAACCGTGGCACCTTCGTGATCGACCGGGGCGGTGTCGTCAGGTTCGCCGAGATGAAGGGCCCGGGGGAGCCCCGCGATCAGGCAGTGTGGGCGGATGCGCTCGCGGCTCTGCGTGGCCGTTGACGGGATTTCCCGTCGCGCCTCCTGTCCGTGTAGCCTGCCCGAGCACGGGCGTGTAGCTCAGTGGTAGAGCTCTGGTTTTACAAACCAGCGGTCGTGGGTTCGATCCCCTCCGCGCCCACCATCAAAATCCCTGCTCAGGGCTTACGGCCGAGATTTTTCGGGGATTTTCAAAACCCCCGTTGCTGACCCGGTGTGAGATGCTGCCGCGGTGGGGTGGCGCAGACGCAGGCTGTCAAGGACCAGTCGGTCGCCTTCAACATCGCGCTGACGGCGCTGGCTGTTCTGTCCGCTGCGGCCACGTTTGCAATCAGTCTCATCCA
>JAOPWT010000633.1 GCA_025965555.1 Mycobacterium sp. | reverse complement strand
ACTCGTCGGCATCTTCGCCATCGGGTTCTCGGGTCTGGTGATCGACGGCCTGCTGCGCGCCGTGGAACGTCGCGCAGTCCCATGGAGAGGAAAGATATGAAGCGCAGCGCTCTACTCACGGCGGCGGTCGTCGCGAGCCTCGCGCTCGCCGGCTGCTCGGTGGACCATTCCGGGCAGGACGCGAGCAAGCCCACCATTCGCATTGGCTATCAGTCGTTTCCGAGCGGCGACCTGATCGTCAAGAACGAGAAGTGGCTCGAAGAGGCGCTGCCCGACTACAACATCAAGTGGACGAAGTTCGACTCGGGCGCCGACATCAACACCGCCTTCATCGCCAAGGAGCTCGACTTCGGCGCGCTGGGCTCCAGCCCGGTCGCCCGAGGCCTGTCCGCACCGTTGAACATCCCTTACAAGGTCGCCTTCGTGCTCGACGTCGCTGGTGACAACGAGGCGCTGGTGGCCCGTAACGGCAGCGGCATCAACACCATCGCCGACCTGAAGGGCAAGCGCGTCGGAACGCCCTTCGCGTCCACTGCCCACTACAGCCTGCTGGCTGCGCTGGCCCAGAACAAGCTGTCCTCGACGGACGTTCAGCTCGTCGATCTGCAGCCGCAGGCGATCCTGGCGGCATGGGACCGCGGTGACATCGATGCCGCCTACACGTGGCTGCCGACGCTCGACGACCTGCGCAAGACGGGCAAGGACCTGATCACCAGCCGTCAGCTCGCCAAGGACGGTAAGCCCACGCTCGACCTCTCTGCGGTGGCCAACGACTTCGCAGGCGCACACCCCGACGTCGTCGACATCTGGCGCAAGCAGGAGGCCCGCGCGCTGACGACCATCAGGGACGATCCGAATGCGGCGGCCAAGGCCATCGCCTCCGAGATCGGGCTGAGCCCGGAAGACGTTGCGGGCCAGCTCAAGCAGGGTGTGTACCTGACCACGGACCAGGTGGCGTCGGCGGAGTGGCTCGGTTCGGAAGGGGCGCCAGGCAACATCGCGGCCAACCTCGAGAGCGCATCCCAGTTCCTGGCCGAGCAGAAGCAGATCCCCGCGGCCGCGCCGCTCAAGACGTTCCAGGACGCGATCTACACCAAGGGACTGCCCGGTGCCCTCAACCAGTGAGCAGACCGACGCCGTCAACAGTGACGTCCGTGGCGGGGTGCGAATCCAGAACCTCGCGCACCGCTACGGGAACGTCACCGCGCTGGGCCCGGTGAATCTCGACGTCGAGCCCGGCGCGTTCCTGGTGCTGGTCGGGGCGTCGGGTTGCGGCAAGAGCACGCTGCTTCGCCTCATCGCCGGCTTCGAGGAACCGAGCACGGGGCGGGTGCAGGTCTCCGGCGATGCCCCGACCCCGGGCGTGACCGCAGGGGTCGTGTTCCAGCAGCCCCGCCTGTTTCCCTGGCGCACGGTCGGAGGCAACGTCGATCTCGCCCTCAAGTACGCCAAGGTGCCGCGGGACCGGCGAGCCGAGCGTCGCGACCAGCTGTTGCAGCGGGTCGGGCTCGAAGGCACCGCCGACCGAAAGATCTGGGAGATCAGCGGCGGCCAACAGCAGCGGGTGGCGATCGCGCGGGCGCTGGCAGCGGAGACGCCGCTCTTCCTGCTCGACGAACCGTTCGCCGCTCTCGATGCGCTCACCAGGGAACGTCTTCAGGAGGACGTTCGTCAGGTCAGTGCCGAGACCGGGCGCACCACGGTCTTCGTCACGCACAGCGCCGACGAGGCCGCCTTCCTCGGTTCGCGCATCGTCGTGCTGACCCGCAGGCCGGGACAGGTGGCGTTGGATCTGCCCGTCGACCTGCCGCGCACGGGCATCGATCCTGACGAGCTGAGGCGGTCCCCGGAGTACACGCGGCTGCGAGCCGAGGTGGGACGAGCGGTGAAGGCCGCTGCCGCCTGACGGGAACTCAGACTCAACGCATGCCGACGGCGTCGACCCACGGGTCGACGCCGTCGTGCGTTGAGCGGGTGAGGGCCCGCTAGACCGGCGGATAGGCGGGCGGCGGGTAGACGCCGCGCAGGCCCCACGGAACGAACTGGAAGAAGTACTCGATCTCGTCGCTTGCGTCGTAGTCCGGATTCGGATCCATCATTACCTCCAAGCGAGACGTCTTTGCTCGGAGTCTAACCGGAATCGCCACGCGCCGGACAGCGGATGAGGGCGATTGCCTAAACTGGCGGCCAACCAGTTGATTGGTGCCCGGGCCCAGGCCCGGCCTACATATAGTGAGTCGCAATGTCCACCGAATCACCGCCCAACGGCCTGACCCGCCGGGAGGAACTGCTCGCGGTCGCCACCAAGCTGTTCGCCGCGCGGGGGTACCACGGAACCCGGATGGACGACGTCGCGGACGCGGTGGGCCTGAACAAGGCCACGGTGTACCACTACTACGCGAGCAAGTCGCTGATCCTTTTCGACATCTGCAAGAGTGCCGCCGACTTCACGGTCGACGCGCTTCACGACGACCCCACCGCGTCGGCCCGCGAGATGATCTACCACTTCACCCGCCGTCTGCTGGTCGGCATCGCCAGCGACATCGAGCGAGGCGCCGTGTACTTCCAGGAGGCGCCCTACATCACGGAGTGGTTCACCGAGGAGCAGGTGGCCTACATCCGCAAGGCCGAGACGTCGGTGTACGAGCACGTCCGAGACGTCATCGACCGCGGTATCGCCAGCGGCGAGTTCTACGACTGCGACTCACACGTCCTGGCGCTCGGCTACATCGGCATGACCCTGGGTTCCTATCGCTGGCTCCGGCCGCAGGGTCGCCGTACGGCTCAGGAGATCGCCGTCGAGTTCAGCACCGCGCTGCTGCGCGGCCTGATCCGTGACGATGCGGTGCGCACCGAGGAGCCCCTCGGCATCGACGTCGCGGGCACGACATAGCGGAAGGCTCGACATAGCCGAAGAGATCGCGAACGCCCGAGTGGACACCGCACCCGATCCGGAGGTGCTGATGCTCGCTGGGGACTGGCACGGAAACGAGCCATGGGCCCAGCGCGTGATCCGCCATGCCGCAGGCGTCGGAGTCGACACGATCCTGCAACTAGGCGACTTCGGTTACTGGACCGACGATCCCGAGACCGACCAGTACCTGGCGGCGATCGGTGCGGTGCTGGAGGCGACCGGCATTCGGTTGTTCTGGCTGGACGGCAACCACGAGGACCACACCCGGCGGGCCGATTGGCTGGACACGGCGGCCCACCCGCGGGTGCAGTACCTGCCGCGCGGGCACCGCTGGACGTGGTGGGACAGGACGTGGATGAGCGTGGGCGGGGCCACCAGCGTCGACCGCAGGCGCCGCATCGAGGGGGTGACGTGGTGGCCGGGCGAGGAGTTGACCGATGACGACGTCGACCGTGCGGCGCGCGTCGGAGCGGTCGACGTGATCGTCAGTCACGACTGTCCGCGCGGGGTCGACATCCCCGGCGTCGGACCGGACACCAAGGGC
>JAOPWT010000624.1 GCA_025965555.1 Mycobacterium sp. | reverse complement strand
AGTCGATCGAGCAGCCTGCCGGTGAGCGCGAAGTGCCCGAGATGGTTGGTGCCGAATTGGAGCTCGAAACCGTCCTTCGTCGTCGACTTCGGCGTCATCATGACGCCCGCATTGTTGACGAGCAGGTCGATGCGGTCATGGGCGGCGCGCAGCTGGTTGGCCGCTTCCCGCACCGACTCCAGCGACGTGAGGTCCAGCTCCTGGAGGCTGACTTCGGCACCGGGGTAGCGCCTGACGATCAGGTCGGCGGCGGCCTTGCCCTTGTCGAGGTTGCGCACGGCGAGCACCACGTGCGCGCCGCGCGCCGCGAGTGCGGCGGCGGTCTCGTATCCCAGGCCGGTGTTGGCACCCGTCACGACGGCGGTGCGGCCGCTCTGGTCGGGAATGTCGGTTGTGGTCCAGTGCATGAGTGCCTCCTGGGTAAGATTGAACCGGAACGCCCGCTCCGTTTGATTCGACTATACGGAACGCGCGCCCCGTTTTGTCAACCGAAGGGGAATGGTGACCGATCCGGTTCGGCCGATGCGTGCCGACGCCGCCCGCAACCGGGCGCGCGTGCTCGACGTCGCCTACGAGACGTTCGCCGCCGAGGGGCTGTCCGTCCCGATCGATGAGATCGCGCGTCGCGCGGGCGTCGGCGCAGGCACGGTCTATCGGCACTTCCCCACGAAGGAGGCGCTCTTCGCCGCCGTCATCGACGACCGGGTGCGTGGCATGGTCACCAGCGGTCGCGCGCTGCTCGACTCCGTAGGACCCGGTGAGGCGCTGTTCGCCTTCCTGCGCGAGATGGTGAGCACGAGCGCCGTCGACCATGGACTGGTCGAGGCGCTGGCCGGATACGGCATGGACGTCAACGCGGCCGCCCCGGGCGCGGAGGCGGCGTTTCTCGAGCTGATCGGCGAACTGCTCGGGGCGGCGCAGCGCGCGGGCACCGCGCGCGGCGACGTCGGCGTTGCGGAGGTCAAGGCTCTGCTGGTGGTCTGCAAGGCCACGCAGGGCCACGGCGACGAGGTCACCGGCAAGGTGACGGCCGTGATCGAGGCTGGTCTACGGGCTTCGCCATAAACCTCCCGAGCCTTGCACTCGCCATGGTCGAGTGCTAAAACTGACTTGGCACTCGCGATCGGTGAGTGCTAGGTCGGGACGGTGAGACTGGGGCCGCAGCTGCGGTCGCACACTCCAGTCGTCCGTCGCGGGCACTGAGCCCGACCACAAATCGTGCCATCCCTAATCCGGAGGAACACTTCGCAATGGCTAAGACAATTGCGTATGACGAAGAGGCCCGCCGCGGCCTCGAGCGGGGCCTCAATGCCCTCGCCGACGCAGTAAAGGTGACGCTGGGCCCCAAGGGCCGCAACGTCGTCCTCGAGAAGAAGTGGGGCGCCCCCACGATCACCAACGATGGTGTGTCCATCGCCAAGGAGATCGAGCTCGAGGACCCGTACGAGAAGATCGGCGCAGAGCTGGTCAAGGAAGTCGCCAAGAAGACTGACGACGTCGCGGGCGACGGCACCACCACCGCCACGGTTCTGGCCCAGGCACTCGTTCGCGAGGGTCTGCGCAACGTGGCGGCAGGCGCCAACCCGCTCGGTCTGAAGCGCGGCATCGAGAAGGCCGTCGAGAAGGTCACCGAGACCCTGCTGGCCTCGGCCAAGGCGATCGAGACCAAGGAGCAGATCGCTGCGACCGCTGGCATCTCCGCAGGCGACCAGTCCATCGGTGATCTCATCGCCGAGGCCATGGACAAGGTCGGCAACGAGGGTGTCATCACCGTCGAGGAGTCCAACACCTTCGGTCTGCAGCTGGAGCTCACCGAGGGCATGCGCTTCGACAAGGGCTACATCTCGGGTTACTTCGTGACCGACGCCGAGCGTCAGGAAGCCGTCCTCGAGGAGCCCTACATCCTCCTGGTCAGCTCCAAGGTGTCGACCGTCAAGGATCTGCTGCCCCTGCTGGAGAAGATCATCCAGTCCGGCAAGCCGCTGCTGATCATCGCCGAGGACGTCGAGGGCGAAGCCCTCTCCACCCTGGTGGTCAACAAGATCCGTGGCACCTTCAAGTCCGTCGCCGTCAAGGCGCCAGGCTTCGGTGACCGCCGCAAGGCCATGCTGCAGGACATCGCCATCCTCACCGGTGGCCAGGTCATCAGCGAAGAGGTCGGACTGTCCCTGGAGACCGCCGACGTCTCGCTGCTCGGCAAGGCCGACAAGGTCGTCATCACAAAGGACGAGACCACCCTCGTCGGTGGCGCAGGCGATGCCGAGGCCATCGCGGGCCGGGTCGCTCAGATCCGCGCCGAGATCGAGAACAGCGACTCCGACTACGACCGCGAGAAGCTGCAGGAGCGCCTGGCCAAGCTGGCCGGCGGTGTTGCGGTGATCAAGGCCGGAGCTGCCACCGAGGTGGAGCTCAAGGAGCGCAAGCACCGCATCGAAGACGCGGTCCGCAACGCCAAGGCCGCTGTCGAAGAGGGCATCGTCGCCGGTGGCGGCGTGGCACTGCTGCAGGCGGCTCCGTCGCTCGACGAGCTGACGCTCGAGGGTGACGAGGCCACGGGTGCCAACATCGTCCGCGTGGCGCTGTCGGCTCCGCTCAAGCAGATCGCCTTCAACGGTGGTCTTGAGCCGGGCGTCGTCGCCGAGAAGGTGACGAACCTGCCTGCGGGTCACGGTCTGAACGCTGCGACCAACGTGTACGAGGACCTGCTGAAGGCCGGCGTCGCCGACCCGGTCAAGGTGACGCGCTCGGCGCTGCAGAACGCAGCCTCGATCGCGGCGCTGTTCCTCACCACCGAGGCCGTCGTCGCCGACAAGCCGGAGAAGGCGTCCGCACCCGCGGGCGACCCGACCGGTGGCATGGGCGGCATGGACTTCTAAGTCCCTTATGGGAAGGGCCCTGGCGTTGCGTAAGCAGCGCCGGGGCCCTTTTCGTCTTTTCGTCGTCCCAGTGTGGGATCTGTGCACAGCCGCGCCCCGTGTGACGTCGACTGTGGGGCTCGTGTACGAAAAAGGCCGGGATCCCGTGCAGGCGGCCCACAGTCGCCGCGGCTAGAGGTCCTCGAGCGGGGTCGGCTTGAGGAACAGCGTGGCGATCACGGCGATGCCCGCGGTCACCGCGAGGTAGCCGCAGGCGAGCCAGGGCTTTCCGCCGGCTGCGCCGATCAGCGCCGTGAGGATCAGCGGGGTAAGGCCCGAGGCGTACACCCCTGAGAGCTGGTAGACCGTCGACAGGCCGGTATATCGGATTCGGGCGGGGAACAGGGACGCGTAGAGCGTGCCCTGAGCGCCGTAGAACCAGGCGTGCACGATGCCGAACACCACCACCATGGCGGCCGCGTATAGCCAGATGTTCCTGGTGTCGAAAAGCGCGAACACCGGGAAGACGGCGACGCCATAGGCGGCGATTCCGGTGGCGTACAGCTTCTTCGGGCCGAAACGGTCGGTCAGCAGACCGGACACCGGGATCAGTACCGCCATCAACAGAGCGGCGACGGTGACGGAGATCAGCACCGGGATCTTGTCGAGCTTCAGCGTGGTGGTCGCGTAGGAGATCGCGAACACACCCCACGTGTTGAACGCGGCGCCTTCACCCCACCGCGACAGCAGGCCAAGGACCGTCGAACGCAGGGCGGGCGGTGTGAACACCTCCTTGAGCGGGACGGCGGCGCGGTCCCCGCTGTCGCGCACCTTCTCGAAGGCAGGCGTCTCGGTGGCGCGCAGCCGGACCACGACGCCGAAGATCACCAGCACGATGCTGAGCAGGAACGCGATCCGCCATCCGTAGCGCAGGAAGGCGTCCTCGGGGAGGGCCACCTGCAGCAGCGCGAACACCCCGGTGCCCAGCGCCAGTCCGATGGCGAGCCCGACCTGAGGAATGCTGCCGAACAGTCCTCGCCTGCGTGGCGGACCGTGCTCGACCGCGAGCAGTACCGCTCCGGCCCACTCACCGCCGAGTGCGAAACCCTGCACGATGCGCAGCAGCAACAGCAGGATCGGTGCGAGCACACCAATCTGCGCGGCGTTGGGCAGCGTGCCCATCAGCGCCGTCGCGACTCCCATCAGCAGCATCGTGAGGGCCAGCGTCTTCTTGCGGCCGATGCGGTCGCCGACGTGGCCGAAGACGAACCCGCCGATCGGTCGCACCAGGAACCCGACCGCGAACGTCGCGAACGACAGCAGAGTGCCGACGAAGGTGCTCTGGTCGGGGAAGAAGGCCTTGTTGAACACCAGGCTCGCGGCGGTGGCGTAGAGGAAGAAGTCGTACCACTCGATCGTGGTGCCGACCAGACTCGCCCACAACGCGGTGCGAGCCTGTGGCGAGATGGTGCCGCTCTGGTCGTCCGCGATGGGGGCACTGATGACAGACATGAGGACCAATCACCTCACGCGATCGACCTCGGCGCCAGGTTTGCGCGCGCCGTGATCGGAACACCTGCCGCGCGTGGACGTGACGTTACGTCGAACGCCCGAAGTCGCAGCCGGTGACCGCGCGGGCGTACGAGTGCAGGCAGGCCTTCACCTCGTCACGGGTGCGGCGGCCGGACAGCACCTCCATCTGATACCCGTCCTCCATGGCCACGATGTTGCCGGCGAGCAGCCGCGGCGGGTCGGTGAGGGTGAAGTTTCCCTGCGTCTCGCCGAGCACGAAAATCGCGCTGTAGACCGCGATCTGGCGCTCCTGGAGCGCGGAGTCCAGCACCGCGGCCTTGGGGTCCCGCAACGAACGCGGCCAGAACTCGAACAACAACCGGACCAGTTCGTCGTCGGGCCCGCTGGCCACGCCGTGGTCGATACTGGCCGTCAGCCGCTCCCTGGCGTCGGAGAACTTCTCTGCGACGCGCTCGCGGTCGCGGCTGAACCGCTCGATGGCCTGCTGGTACGTGTCGTAGGTCAGGGCGTCGACGTCGCCGTAGTAGAGCACCGCCGCGGGTGTGACACCGGCCTGCTCGGCGATGTCGCGCAGCCGCACGCCCTCCAGGCCACGCGTGAGCACGGCGCGGCGGACCGCGTCGCTCAGCACCAGCCGCCGCGCTTCCTGGTCCTTCTTCCGTGCCACCTGGTGTCCTCCGCGCCAATCCTTACACAAAGATTTAGAGCATAACTGCCCAGCTATTGACAGATGGATCACACATTCGTTAAAACTGATTTTAACAAATCGCGCCAGCCGAGGAGTTCACGTGTCCGTGCATCACAGCGATAGCGACGCCCACGCCGACAGTGCGCCGGACCCAGCGGGCAAGGGACTTCGCACCGACTCGGTCGGTCTACTCGCCGTCGTCGCCCTCGGCCTCGCCTCGGTCGCGCCCGCCTATAGCATCGCGGTCACGCTGGGCTTCGTCGTGATGGTCGTCGGACACCTCGCACCCGCGGCGCTGCTGGTCGGCTTCGTGCCGATCCTGTTGACGGCGTTCGCCTTTCGCGAGCTCAACCGCGAGATGCCAGACTGCGGCACCACCTTCGTCTGGAACACCAGGGCCTTCGGGCCGTACGCCGGGTGGCTGTCCGGCGGCTGGGTCGTCCAGATCGCCACGGTGATCGCGATGACGGCGCTGGCCCGCGTCGGCGCGGGCTACCTGCTCACGCTGTTCGGTCTTGACTCGCTGGCGTCCAACAACGTCGCGGTGATCGCGACCGCGGTGTTGATCCTTGCCGTCGTGACCGCCATCGCCTACCGCGGCTTGCAGATCGCCGCCGAGGTGCAGTACGTGCTCCTGGGTCTGCAACTGATCGCGCTCTTCGGCTTCGGCATCGCCGCG
Organism: Mycobacterium sp.; assembly: GCA_025965555.1. Taxonomy (GTDB): domain Bacteria; phylum Actinomycetota; class Actinomycetes; order Mycobacteriales; family Mycobacteriaceae; genus Mycobacterium. The sequence continues at coordinate 13,047 of JAOPWT010000624.1, read as the reverse complement.
TTCGCTCGCGACGGAGCCGAGACGCCGAGCCCGTCCTGGCTCAATCCGCTGGCGTTCGACGGCTTCGGGCCGTTCGCCGAAGCGGTGCTGCTGTGCCTGTTCATCTACTGGGGGTGGGATGCGCTCATCACCGTCAACGAGGAGACGAAGGACAAGGACAAGACGCCCGGCCGCGCGGCCGTGATCTCCACCGTGCTGCTGCTCGGCACCTACCTGTTCACCGCCTTCGCCGCCATCAGCTTCGCGGGGACCGGCACCGACGGACTGGGTCTCGGCAATGCCGACAACGCGGCCGACGTGCTGGCGACCCTCGGGCCGCCCGTGCTCGGCACCGCACTGGCCAAGGTGGTCGAGTTGGCCATCTGCGTCTCGGCGATCGCGGCATTGCTCACCTGCGTGATCAGTAGCCCGCGCACCACGCTGTCGATGGGCGCCCACGGCGCATTGCCGAACGCCTTCACCAGGATTCACCCCAGGTACCGCACGCCGGCGTTCGGCACGGTGTTCTTCGGAGTGGCCGCCGCCGTCTTGCTGACGGTGTTGGCCACGGTCTCCGACAACTTCCTCGGTGACGCCATCCTGTCGGTCGGCCTGCTGATCGCCTTCTACTACGGGATCACCGGCCTCGCGTGCGTCTGGTACTTCCGCCATCAGCTGACGACTTCGGTGCGCGACCTGTTCCTCAAGGGCATCCTGCCCGCCGTCGGCGGCGCGATCATGCTCGCGGCGTTCGCCCGCAGCGCGCACGACATGCTGGCCCCGACCTACGGTGCCACGTCCTTTCACGGCATCGGTGGGGTGTTCCTGCTCGGTGTCGGCGCCATCGTCATCGGAGCGGTCGCCATGCTGATGGTCCGCACCCGCTTTCCCGGCTTCTTCCGCGGCGGCCGTGACATGGCCGTCACCCATCTGACCGTGACCGACCTGACCGATTCCGGGGCCTGACCATGCGCACACTGACCATCGCCGCCATCCAGACCGCACCCGTCGCCTTCGACACCGAGGCCAGCTGGGAGCGGTTTAGCGCCAGAGTCCATGCGGTGCGCGACACGTTCCCGCACGTCCAACTGGTCGTGGTGCCGGAACTGATGCTTGCCGCCGAGGCGCCGTTGCTGCAGGCCCGCGGTACCTGGATGAACGAGGTCGCCGAGCCGATTCCCGGACCGACCACCGGCCGCGCTTCCGAGCTCGCGAAGGAGACCGGCCTGTGGCTGGTGCCCGGCAGCCTCTACGAGCGCGGCGACGACGGCAAGGTCTACAACACGGCGATCGCGGTGTCCCCGCTCGGTGAAGTCGCCGCGACCTACCGCAAGGTGTTCCCGTGGCAGCCCTACGAGCACACCACCCCCGGCAACGAGTTCGTCGTCTTCGACATCCCCGACATCGGTCGGGTCGGCCTGGCGATCTGTTACGACGGCTCGTTCCCCGAGACGGTGCGTCAACTCGCCTGGCTCGGGGCCGAGGTGATCATCCAACCGACTCTGACGACGACGCGTGACCGCGAGATGGAGTTGGTCTGCGCCCGCGCGAACGCGTGGACGAACCAGCTCTTCGTCGTCAATGTGAACGCCGCCGATCCCGCGGGTGTCGGCGCAAGCTGCATCGTCGATCCCGAGGGGACGGTCCGACAACAGGCTGGTGCGGGCGAAGAGGTGCTGATCGACTGTCTTGATCTCGACGCCGTGGATCGCGTGCGAACCTACGGCACCTTCGCGCTGAACAAGCCGTGGGATCAGATCGCCCGCCACGGCGCAGATCTCAAGCTGCCGATGTACGGCGCGGGCATCCAGACGCCGCCGTGGCACCGGGCCGGTCACGCCACGGGCGCCGGCTGACGGCCGCGGATCAACTTGCCGGGGCGTGCGGACGTCGGCACCCCGTGTTCGGCGATCACCTCGCCGGCGACGACGGTCGCGACGTAACCGTCCGCGGTCTGGTCGAGGCGACGGCCACCGGCAGGCAGGTCGCGGGCGATGACGGGGCGGTGCAGCGCGATCGCGGCGTGGTCGATGACGTTGAGGTCCGCTTTGTACCCCAATGCAATTCGGCCACGGTCGGCCAGCCCGGCCACCCGCGCGGGTGCCGAGGTCAACTCGCGGACCGCCTCGGCCACCGAGAGCCGGCCCGACGCTCGGTCCCGCGCCCAATGGGCCAGCATGTACGTGGGAAAGCTGGCGTCGCAGATCATTCCGTAGTGCGCGCCACCGTCACCGAGGCCGAGGACGACGTCGTCACGGCGGATCAGTTCGGCCACCGTGTCCAGTGAGCCGCCCCGGAAGTTGGCGAGGGTGATGAGCAGCATGGCGTGGCCGTCATCGTCGAGCACGCGGTCGTAGGCCTCCTCGAGCGGGCTGACGCCGCGCGCCCTGGCCCTGGACGCGATGCTCTCCGATCGGTCGGGCTCGTAGTTCGGTGGATCGCCCAGCGGGAACATCCACTCCCAGGCCTGGGCAGCGAACATCAGCGGGTGCCCTTCACCCGCCGGGCTATCGGACAGGATGCGTTGGCGGACTTCGGGTTTGCGCATCTCGGCAACCCGCTCGGCGAGGGGCAGATGCGCGAGCTCACGGTAACTGGGGTACAGCACGAACGGGTTGCCGCTGAGCTCGAGACCGATGACCAGGCCGATCGGCCGCGGGAAGATCTGTGCGGTGACGTCGCCGCCCGCGGCGTTGGCCTTCTCGACGAGGTTGAGGCCGTCGACGAAGAACGGGTCACCGGCGTTGCCGATTGCCAGGGTGAACGTCACCGGCAGTCCGACGTCCTCGGCGACGCCGAACACCGTCTGCAGGGCGGGGCCGTAGTCACCGGCGACGAGGTCGGGCACGAACTGGATGAGGCCGCCGCCCGCATCCTTGACGCCACGCGCGATCGCTTCGATCTCGGCGTGCCCGGCGTTGAAACTCGGTATCGGCTGCCCGCTTTCGCTCTTGTGCAGGGTCAACCGAGACGACGCGAAACCGAGCGCGCCGACGTGGACGGCCTCGGCGGCGAGCTTGCGCATCTGGGCCAGGTCCTCAGGGGTGGCGGCTTCGCGGTCGACGCCACGCCGGCCCATCACGTATACCCGCAGCGGGGAGTGCGGAAGGAAGGCGGCGACGTCGATGTCACGCGCTCGGCCGTCGAGCGCGTCGAGGAACTCGGGGAACGTCTCCCACGTCCACGGCAGGCCGTCGACCATGACCACGCCGGGGATGTCCTCAACGCCCGCCATGAGATCGACGAGCGTCTCGTGGTCGTCGGCCCGGCACGGGGCGAAGCCGACGCCGCAATTGCCCATCACCGCGGTCGTGACGCCGTGCGCCGACGACGGCGTCATGCGGTCCGACCAGATCGCCTGCCCGTCGTAGTGGGTGTGAAGGTCGACGAACCCCGGCGTGACGAGCAACCCGGTCGCGTCGATCTCGCGAGCCGCCTCGCCGGCCACCGTGCCGATCGCCGCGATGATGCCATCGGACACCGCGACGTCGCCGACGAATGGCTCACCACCAAGGCCGTCGACGATCGTGCCGCTGCGAATGATCAAGTCGTAGGCCATCACCCGAATGTACGACGGTGCGCTGTGAACGTGCCAGGATTGATACGTGATCGATCACTTTGGAATCGTCTGCGGCGACTTCGAGAAGTCCAAGGAGTTCTACGACGCGGTGCTGGCCGTGCTCGGCTACACCCGACAGATGGACGTCGGCCTCGCCATCGGCTACGGGCGTGATCGCAAGCCGGACTTCTGGATCGAGGACGGTGCGGACCGACAGGTGGGTGCGGCGATCCACTTCGCCTTCCAGGCCACCAGCACCGACGAGGTCCTGGCATTTCACGAGGCCGCCGTCGGACTCGGTCTGGAGTCCCTGCACGCACCGCGGCTGTGGCCGGAGTACCACCCCGGCTACTACGGCGCGTTCGTCCGCGACCCCGATGGCAACAACGTGGAGGCCGTCTTTCACCGGGCCTCACCGGACGGTTAGAAGGGGGATCTCGCGGACGGTCGGCCATCGGTAACGTGTAGGGGTGGGGTGCCGTTCGTCGACGATGGACCGCACGGCGACGGGGTCCTCAGAATCCGAGCGTGTCGGCGTAGTCGTCGCGCAGCGCCGCCCAGCCCCGCTGGGCCGCGGCGGCTCCGGTGGCTCGCGGAGTGTCGGCACCGGCGAGCACCTCGTCGAGCACGGTGAGGCAGACGTCCCACCCTGCGGCATTCATGGGGGCCGGATCACGTTGCCGCATGGTCTGTTCCACGGTCAGTCGGCACCCACTCTCGGTCGGGGTGAGGCGCCAACAGACGACGTCGTCGCCCCAGCGGTGCACCAGTTCGTGCGGTGGGTCGATCGCGAGCACCTCGCCGTCGTGCGGGGCGTCGTCGGGGTTCTCCCGTACCTGCCGCGCGCCGGGTGCGTCGAACGGTAGGTCCGGCACGATCGGTGACCACCTGGCCAGTCGGGCCGGATCGGTCAACCACGGCCACACCACTTCTGGTGTGTACGAGAATTCGCGTTGCAGCCTCAAAACCCAAGCACCGCGGACGCTTTCGAGCATCGCATCCAGGTTCATCGTTGCTCCTCGTCGATCAGGTCGGCCAGCCGATCCAGGCTCATCGACCACTTGCGGTGGAACGGAGTGACCCACGCCAGCACGGCGGGCAGGGGATCGCTGGCCAGTCGGTAGACCCGTCGCTTCCCGTCGACGTTTACCTCGACGGTGCCCGCTTTGCGCAACACGGCGAGGTGCTTGGACATCAGCGATTGCGAAATATCAAGCCGGGCAATGAGAGTGCTGACGTCGGCATCGCCATCGCGCAAGGTGTCCATGATCCGCCGACGGGTCGGATCGGAGATCACCGTAAACGCATCCATCACTTCATATGACTACACAGTCATATGAATGTCAAGGCAGTCGTAAGACCTGTCGCCGCCACCCGGTAGCGTCGGCGCCATGGCTGACACCGACATCGCGGCTGCCCGTGAGCTGCTGCGCGATTCGTTCACCCGACTCATCGAGCACGCCGACGATCTCACCGACGGCCTGACCGACGACGTCGCGTACTACCAGCCCGCGCCCGGCGCCAATACGATCGCGTGGCTGCTGTGGCACAGCGCCCGGGTGCAGGACGCGCAGCTCAGTGAGATCGCGGGCAACGAACAGGTGTGGTTCCGCGACGGTTGGGAGGGGCGATTCGATCTCGACCTTCCGAAGGGATCCCACGGCTACGGTCACACGCCCGAGCAGGTCGCCAAGGTTCGCGCGCCCGCCGACCTTCTCGCCGGCTACTACCGCGCCGTGCACGCGATGACGCTGGCCTACGTCGCCTCGGTCACGGCGGAGGATCTCGAAGCCGTCGTGGACACACGCTGGACACCGCCCGTGACTGCGAGCGCACGCATCGTCAGCATCATCGACGACTGCGCACAGCACCTCGGCCAGGCGGCCTACGTCCGGGGCCTCGTCACCGCAGAATGACGACGGCCAGCGGTACTCGGTCGGCGCTTCGGCGGTGGCCGCCGATCGGCATCCTCGCGATGGTCGTGCTCGGTCTGGCCGTTGGCGACGGCTCGACGTCGGTCGACGACTGGTTCTCCCGCACCGGCGCGGCCCATCCGGTGCTCGGTCGACTGCTGTGGTTCACCCATCCCTTGATGCTGTTGCTCCTGCTGGTGCTCGCCGCAGCCGCCGCGCTCCACCGGCGCCGATGGCGGGTGGGCGCCGCAGTGGTGCTGACGCCGCTGATCGCGGTCATCGCGGTTCGGGTGCTCAAGCGGCTGTTCGGCAGGTACAAGGGGGAAGGGCTGGCCTACCCTGGCGGGCACGTGACGGTGGCCGTCGTGGTGCTGGGAATGGTCCTGCTGGTGGCTGGCGCGACGGTCTGGCTGCTGGTCGCGGCGGCCGTCGTCGCGTTGCTGGGCGTCCTCGGCCAGGCGTTCACCTACCACTACTTCACCGACACGATCGGCGCGGTGTTCCTCGGCACCGCCCTGGTTTGCGTTGCGTTTCTGGCGGCCGAACTTGACAGGTGTCAACCCCGCTGCGATCTGGATCACAGCGGCGGTTAACATGGGCCTATGACTGCAACGCCCGAAGTTGACGCAGGAGCGAAGATCCTCAACCCCGCCACCGGCGCGGTTGCGGGCACGGTGCGTTGGACCGATCCGGCCGACGTGCCACGCATCGCCGCCGGACTGCGGCAATCGCAGCGGGAGTGGGAGGCACGCGGTGCCGCGGGTCGGGCCAGGGTGCTGGCCAGGTACGCCGTGTGGCTGGGCGGGCACCGCGACGAGATCGAATCGCTGCTGATCAAGGAGACCGGCAAGTCGGCGACGGACGCCGCCCAGGAGGTGCCGCTGCTGATCATGATCGCGTCCTACTACATCAAGACGATGGAGAAGGCGCTGCGGCCGGAGAGCCGTCCGGCCTCCCTTCCGTTCCTGTCGATCAAGAAGATCGCCGTGCACTACCGGCCGCGTCCGGTCGTCGGGATCATCGCGCCGTGGAACTACCCGGTGGCAAACCTGTTGATGGACGGTCTCGCCGCGCTCGCGGCAGGTTGCGCGGTGCTGCTCAAGCCGTCGGAGCGCACGCCGTTGACCGCCGAACTTCTGCTGCGTGGCTGGATCGACTCTGGCGCCCCCGAGGTGATGGCGATCGTGCAGGGCGCTCGCGAAGCGGTCGAGGCCCTCGTCGACGTCAGCGACTACGTCCAGTTCACCGGGTCCAGCGCGACCGGCGCCAAGGTCATGGAGCGTGCCGCACGTCGACTCACCCCGGTGAGCCTGGAACTCGGTGGCAAGGATCCGATGATCGTGCTCGAGGACGCCGACGTCGATCTCGCCGCGCATGCCGCGGTGTGGGGCGCGATGTTCAATGCGGGCCAGACCTGTGTGTCCGTCGAACGCGTCTACGTTCTCGAGCAGGTCTACGACAAGTTCGTCGACGCCGTCGTGCGTGACGTGAAGAACCTGAAGATGGGTGCGGGTGAGGGCTTCGACTTCGGCGCGCTGATCGACGACGGTCAGGTCGCCGTCACGGCCCGCCACGTCGACGACGCCCTCGCCAAGGGGGCGCGGGCGCTGACCGGCGGCGTGCGCCCGACGGGCCCAGGCAGCTTCTACCCGCCGACGGTGCTCGTCGACGTCGACCACTCGATGGCGTGCATGACGGAGGAGACGTTCGGCCCGACGCTGCCCATCATGAAGGTGTCCACCGTCGCGGAGGCGGTGCGGCTCGCCAACGACAGCCCCTACGGGCTCAGCGCATCGGTGTTCTCGGGTGACGTCGAACGGGCCAATGACGTTGCGCTGGAATTAGATTGCGGTGCAGTCAACATCAACGACGTGATCTCCAACCTGATGTGCACCACGGCTCCGATGGGTGGCTGGAAGACCTCCGGCATCGGGGCGCGGTTCGGTGGCGCGGATGGCCTTCGCAAGTTCTGCCGCCAGGAGGCCATCGTCGCCCCTCGCACCACTGTCGGGGCCGGTGGCAACTACTACCACAACTCGCTCAAGGCGATGAAGCGGATGAACACGATGATGACGAAGTTCGCGCTGATCCGCCCCAAGCGCGCCGCCAAGTAACGCGCTACCTTCCGTTCATCTGGGCGTCATCCTCGCTTACGCGGGAGTCGAAACGTTCCGCCCGTGACCTTGGACGTGAACGGCTACACGGTGCGCGACGACGATGACGACGATCCCGAGCTGATCATCCAGCCCACCGGCGAGGTCGTGGACACCTGGCGCGAGAACTACCCGTATGACGACCGCATGAAGCGCGAAGAGTACGAGGAGCAGAAGCGGCTGCTGCAGATCGAACTGCTGAAGCTGCAGAAGTGGAGCCAGGGCAACGGGCATCGACACGTCATCGTGTTCGAGGGTCGGGATGCCGCAGGCAAGGGCGGCACCATCAAGCGATTCATGGAACACCTCAATCCCCGCGGCGCGCGCGTCGTCGCGCTGGAGAAGCCCACCGAACGCGAAACCACGCAGTGGTACTTCCAGCGCTACGTCAAGCACCTGCCCGCCGCAGGCGAGATCGTGCTGTTCGACCGGTCCTGGTACAACCGCGCCGGCGTCGAACGGGTGATGGGTTACTGCTCCGGCAAGCAGCACGCCGAGTTCATCCGGCAGGCGCCGCTCTTTGAGCAGATGCTGGTCAACGACGGCGTCAGCCTCACCAAGTTGTGGTTCTCCGTCACGCTGGCCGAGCAGCGCACCCGGTTCACCATCCGGCAGGTCGACCCGGTCCGGCAGTGGAAGCTCTCGCCCACCGACCTCGCCTCGCTGGACAAGTGGGAGGATTACACGGCTGCCAAGGAGGACATGTTCGCGTGGACGGACACCGAGACCGCGCCGTGGACCGTGGTCAAGAGCAACGACAAGAAGCGCGCCCGCATCAACGCCATGCGCTACGTCCTCGGTAAGTTCGACTACGACAACAAGGATCACGAGGTGGTCGGCCGCGCCGACCCGCTCATCGTGGGACGCGCGCTGGCCGACTGACCTGGGGCGCGTCCCACAGCCGCCCCGGCGGCGACAGCGAGCCCCGACAGGAGGACGCCCGTGCGGTTCATGGCGTCCGCCCTGTTCTGGCTGCTGGCCACCGTCGGGCTGGCGGTGGCCGTCCCGGCGACCTGGGCTCAGCACAATGTCGTCGATCGCGCCGGCTACTCGGCGCTCGCCACGTCGGCCGCCAAGGATCCCGCCCTGCAACAGGCGATGGCATCCGCGCTCACGTCACAGCTGATGTCATTGGCAGGCAACTCGGGCTACGACGTCAACGAGACCCTGTTGAACGGAGCGGCGCGGGCGTACACCAGGGGCTCGGCGTTCCCCGGCCAGTTCGCGCTGGCGAACCAGGTCGCGCACCGCTGGCTGTTCACCGACACCGTCGGCCAGTCCGATGCGTCCGGGCGCTGGCAGATCGATCTGTCTCCGATGTTGGCGGACAGTTCGTTTCAGCAGACACTCTCCGACTTCGGCATCAAGGCACCGAAGACGTTGGAGATCCCGCTGACCGAGAACGTCTCGCAATCCCTTCGCCCCGGCCAGCTGCGCGACGTGGCCAAGTGGGGTCCGTGGGTCAGCGTCGGCGCCGCCGTCCTCGCAGGCGTGTTCGCGCTCCTGACATTGGCGGTCGCCAAGCAGCGCGGCAAAGCGCTTGCCGCGCTGGGTGTCTCGGGGTTGATCGTGGGCGCGGCAGGATGGGCGGGGATCGAGGTGGGGCGGCGGCACGTCAACGACGCCCTCAATGCCACGACGGGTGACGTCCGCAACGTCGCCGCCGCGATGGTCGACCACGCCATCGGGAACATGCATTTGTGGCTGAATCTGACGCTCGCCGCGGGGCTCGGGCTCGTCGTGCTGGGCGTGCTCGCCTCGATGCTGGGCGGGCTGCGGCGCAGTTAGACGATGCGGGCCGCTTCGCGTATCGCCCAGGCGACCTCGGGGTGCTGGATGTCGCTGTGCGCGCCGCTGAACGTGGACTGATTCTTGTTGGCGATGACCGTGTTGGCGTCGAGCGCGTAGAACCGGCCTGCCGTAAATCCGTAGGAGGGCGTGCCCTTGGCGATGGTGACGGCCTGCGCCGGTGGATCGTTCTGATACCCGTCGTGCCCCATGGCTCCCCACCGGAACGTCACCGCCTCGTCGCCTTCGGCATCCTGGCGGGCGAGGAGGCTGGCTGCCGGATACCACCAGCCGACAGCCCGGTCGGCACTGGTGAAGGTCGACACCAACGGTCCGTCCACTCTGTCGACGAACGCGGCGAGAGCACCAGAGCGCCCACGGTCGAACGGCAGGGCGGAGGCAAACGTGAAGTGCGAGAAGGCGCCCTGAACCAGGCTGACCGACTTGACGGGGCTGGCGGAGCCCGTGGCGCCCGACGGCAGTCCCGACAGCGAATAGGACACCAGTCGGGCGCCGAAGCTGTGTCCGATCAGATGGATGCGCGGCGCGCCGCCGGGTCCGGTGAGCGTGCCGAGCAGTGGCCCGAGGCCCTGACTGCCGACGACGCCTGCCCGGTTCTTCATCTCGTAGTAGCTCATCGTCCGCAGCAGTTCGCGTCCGCCTGCCCACAGTCGGCCGAACACGTCACCGACGCCCTGGGCGTTCGATCTGGACTTCGGGGCCATCGTCGCGGAGTGGCTGAGGGCGGTCATCGGATCGGCGGTCAGCAGCGTCGACTCGCCGGCGTCCTCATTGCCCTGTGGTGCGGTGGTGACGAGTCCCGTTGTCAAGGCGTGAAATTCGGCGAGCTTGTCCGGGTCCTGCGGCTTGTCGTCGAGCAACTGCCCGATGGTGTCCAGCTGGCTCTGCTGTGCAGGCATGGCAGGGGCGATCGCCGCGGCGAGTTGCAGACCGGTGGAGGGCGCCGGTGGGGCGGTGACGGGATCGTCGTCGGGGAACAGCAGCGACGGCCACACCACGCCGACGAATGCGGTGCTGTTCAGGTGTGCCCCGAGTTTATCCTTCAGCAGCGTGAACATCCCCTCGTAGAGATTGCGGGCGGATGCCACCCCGTTGTTCCAGCCGTGTGAGAAGACGAACACGTCTGTGATGCCACCTGCCGCGACCGCGGCCTGCAGCCCGGGGTGCTCCTGGTGATCGGTGGTGTTCAACGTGCCGTCGGTGTTGAAAACCAGTTCGTAGTAGGGCAATTCGGTGAGAGAGGTCATGCAGTGTCCTTAGGTGCTGGTCAGCGCGCGCATCAGGTTGATGAGGCCTGCGCCCTGATAGAACTCGTGGCGGCCGAGGTCGGTGGCGGTGTCGATGAACTGCTTCTTCACCATCTCCGGCTGGCCGACGAACTCCGGGCGTGCCGAAAGGAACGCGGCGATCGCGCCTGAGACGTGGGCCGCCGCCATCGAGGTGCCGTCCATCTCGATGTACCTGGCCAGGCCGGCGGTCCCGGCCTCCAGCGGCCCGACGCCGATGGCTTGGTGGCTGGCCGCCGCCGACGTGATCCTTTCCCCTGGCGCAACGAGATCGGGTTTGAGTCGACCGTCGAGCGTCGGGCCCTTCGACGAGTTGAACGTCACGCCGAAGACGTGTGGTCGGTAGCGGTGCGTCGACCCCACCGTGATCGCCGTCGCCGCGTTGCCGGGGTCGGTGATCGTGGACAGCTGGCCGAACACGTCACTGGTGGGTCCGAGAACGTCCGCGCCGACTCCACCTGCCGCGGTTCCTGCGCCGATGTTGCCCGCGCTGACGACGGCCACCACGCCGGTGCCCACCAGGAGGTCGAGCTCCCGACAGAGCGGGCTCTGACCCGCGGCGTAGTCGCCAGGCTGCCACGCGCAGCCCAGTGACAGGTTCACGCCGTGGATCTGCAGTTCACGGCCGCCGTCATTGACGTTGCGCACGTAGTCGATGGCGTCGAGTAGGGCACTCTCCAGGGTGTTCCCGGTGTCGTCGAGGACCTTGAGACTGACCAGGTTCGCCTGCGGCGCAACGCCGTTGAGTGAGGTGCCGGTTTCGAGTGACCGCCCGATCCACTTCGGCAACCCGACCCCACGCTCCGTGCCGGCGATCCGCATCAGTGCCGGATCGGACGGTGCCCGGCCCGCGATGATCCCGGCGATATGGGTGCCGTGACCGAAGTCGTCGGTCAGCGGGCCGCCCGTCGCGGCGTCGGGATTGATGCTGAAGTCGCGATGCAGGTTCTTGACGACCCCGGCCGAAAGGGTGCCGCCTGCCTCGAAGTGTGGGTGGCTTGCCTCGATTCCAGAGTCGACCACCGCCCACACCACGCCCTTGCCGGCGCACCCGTAGGTGCGTGCGGCGGCGTCGGCCTGAATCGTGGTCAGCGACCGATCCAGATGCGCCTTGACGACGAGGTCGGGCCAGATCCGGTAGATCAGGCCAAGCGCTTTGGCTTCCTTCTTGCTACCACTGGTGCCGCCGCCGAGCATCAGCCGCGAAACTTCGTCGGGGTCCAGCACGCAACGCATGTAGTGCCGTCCGACGGGTACGGGCTCGCGGTCGGTGCTCACGTTGCCGAAGACCGATTCGAACAACTCGCGGAACTGGTCGCGGGCCGACTCCACCGTCGTGCCGGGGTCGACGCGTAGCTCGACGAGCATCACCCGTGCGCCTGCTTCGTTCGTCAACACGGCGGCCTTCGCGGCAGGCGAGATGTCCTCGGCCGGGGCCAGCAGCACGGGACTCACCAGCGACGTCCGTCTCGGAGCACGGCTCGGGCTCATCGTGCGCACCCCCTGCGCCGGGCCGGGCATTCGTCCATGCCCGCAAGCGTGCGCCCGCCCGCTCGTCGGGACACGCGTAATCGGCTACTCGATTTTTTGGACGGCCTCAGGGCTCGATGACGTGCGACGGGTCGGGACGGCGCTCCGGTGGGGCCTGGCTGTAGTCGCCCCACGGACCGTCCCGCCGTTCGATCGCGGCGCGCACGCCGTCGCTGGCTGCCGTGTCGATGAAGTCGAGTGCGTCGGGGGTGTTCCGCATGAGCCCGTCGAGGATCCCGCCCAGCGTCTGCGTCGACGACAAGCCCATGTTCTCGTAGGCCTGGTTGACGATCAGCTTCTGAGCCTGCAACTGGGACAGCGGGATTCGGGTCAGCTTCGCGGCGATCTCGGCGACGCGCGCCTCGAGTCGTTCGAACGGCACCGCCTCGTTGATCAGTTCGACGGCGGCGGCCTCCGCGCCGGTCAGCGGTTCACCCGTCAAGGAGTGCCACTTCACCTTGGCCAGGCTGAGCCGGTAGAGCCACATGCCGGTGAGGTAGGAACCCCACATCCGGCTGTAGGGCGTGCCGATGACGGCGTCGTCGCTGGCGATGACGATGTCGGCGCACAGCGCGTAGTCACTGGCGCCACCCACGCACCAGCCGTGCACCTGGGCGATCACCGGTTTGGATGCGCGCCAGATCGCCATGAACTTCTGCGTCGGGCCCGTCTCGCGGGCCGACACCATCGCGAAGTCCTTGCCGGGGTCCCACTTGCCCTCGGTGTTCATCGCTTCGCCCCAGTGGTGAAAGCCGCCGCCCAAGTCGTAGCCGCCGGAGAACTACCGCCCGCCACCACGAAGCACGATGACCTTGATG
>JAOPWT010000610.1 GCA_025965555.1 Mycobacterium sp. | reverse complement strand
CCCTTGATCCGCAGGACCTCGACGGCCCTCTCGAAGTCGCCGTCGGCCTCGACCAAGGCATTCTTGCAGTCGAGCATGCCCGACCCGGTCAGCTCCCGAAGTCGCTTGACGTCGGCAGCGGTGTAATTCGCCATTTAGACCTCCGTGGTGGTCGTCTCGGTGGCGACGGGTCCCGCCTCAGCGGGAGCGGCCGCCGGTGCGGTTGCCGTGGCCAGCAGTTCCTGCTCCCACTCGGCCAGTGGCTCGGCGCCCTCGGCGGCGGCCTTGTCAGCGCCGGCGCCCGAGCGGGCCTTGAGACCCTCGGCGACCGCGGAGGCGATCACCTTGGTGAGCAGTGCAGCCGAGCGGATCGCATCGTCGTTCCCCGGGATCGGGTAGTCGACGAGGTCGGGATCGCAGTTGGTGTCCAGGATCGCGATGATCGGGATGTTCAGCTTGCGCGCCTCCGCGACCGCGAGGTGCTCCTTGTTGGTGTCGACGACCCAGATCGCCGAAGGCACCTTCTGCATGTCGCGAATACCGCCGAGGCTGCGCTCGAGCTTGTTCTTCTCGCGCGTCAGCATCAGGATTTCCTTCTTGGTGCGACCCTCGAAGCCACCGGTCTGCTCCATGCCCTCGAGCTCCTTCATACGCTGAAGGCGCTTGTGCACGGTGGAGAAGTTGGTGAGCATGCCGCCGAGCCAACGCTGGTTGACGTAGGGCATCCCGACACGGGTGGCCTCGTCCGCGATGGACTCCTGCGCCTGCTTCTTGGTGCCGACGAACATGATGCTGCCGCCGTGGGCGACGGTCTCCTTGACGAATTCGTACGCCTTGTCGATGTACGTCAGCGTCTGCTGCAAGTCGATGATGTAGATGCCGTTGCGGTCGGTGAAGATGAACCGCTTCATCTTGGGATTCCAGCGACGGGTCTGATGCCCGAAGTGGGTGCCGCTGTCCAGCAGCTGCTTCATGGTCACTACGGCCATGTTTTGCCCAGCTTTCATTGTCGGTTGTCGTCCGGCGTCGGGTGATGCCGAACCCTGGCGTCCGTTGCGTGCCGGACCCGATCTCGAAAATCTCGAGGCGGGACCGCCCGGCATGCGTGTGCAACCCTGGAAGATCGGGGCTGCGGCACAGGCGCGCGAAGTCAACCCGCTCATGCGGATTGCGGTCCCTAGTTTACACCGTTGACATGCGTGCTTTGTCCACTCGCGAGGGTGGAGCGGAGCGATCCGGATCATCCACAGTGGCTGGTCGATCCACAGATGAGCCCGCAGGCCCTTCCCGATCCGCTCGCGGTGCGCTGAACTGGGCAAATGAGAGCACTGTCGGTGATCGTAGCCGTCGGCGTCCTACTGGCGGGGCCAGCGCACGCCGTCGACGGCCGGCTTGATTGGCCACTGCGACCGCGACCCGCCGTGCTGCAGACGTTCGACGCTCCGGCGGTCAAGTGGAATCGCGGGCACCGCGGCGTCGACCTCGCCGGAACGGCAGGCCAAACCGTGTACGCCGCGGCCGCGGGCACCGTCGTCTTCGCAGGCGAGTTGGCAGGCAGACCAGTGGTGTCGATCGCCCACCCCGGCGGTCTGCGCACCAGCTACGAACCGGTGCGGGCGGTCGTTCGAGTGGGGCAACTCGTCGACTCCGGCGGTGCAGTCGGAACGCTGGTCGCCGGCCACTCTGGATGCGGCGGCGCCGCGTGCCTGCACTGGGGTGCGATGTGGGGTCCCGCGTCACGGGCCGACTACGTCGATCCGCTCGGGCTCGTGGTGACGACCCCGATACGGCTCAAGCCCTTGGATGCGCCTGATCGTGCACCGCACGAAGCCGGGCCACGGTGACGTGGGTGTAGAGCTGTGTGGTCGCCAACGACGAGTGACCCAACAGCTCCTGCACGACGCGCAGATCCGCACCGCCTTCGAGCAGGTGCGTCGCCGCGCTGTGGCGTAGTCCGTGCGGGCCGATGTCGGGCGCTCCGTCGACGGCGGCCATCGTCTGGTGCACGACGGTGCGGGCCTGGCGCGGGTCGATGCGGCGTCCCCGCGCGCCGAGCAGCAGGGCGGCACCCGAGGTCGCCGTGGCCAACGCGGGCCTGCCCTCGGTGAGCCAGGAGGCCAGCGCCTGCAGCGCCGGTTCGCCGAAGGGCACCGTCCGCTGCTTGTTTCCCTTGCCGAGAACCCGCAGCACGCGCCTGGCCGTGTCGACGTCGTCGATGTCGAGACCGCACAGCTCGCTGACGCGAATTCCCGTGGCGTACAACATCTCGACGATCAGCCGGTCCCGCAGCGCGAGCGGATCGCCCTGCTGCGCACCGGAAGTGGCTGCGTTCATCGCGTCGAGTGCCTGGTCCTGGCGCAGCACTGCAGGCAGCGTGCGACGAGCCTTGGGCACCTGCAGTCGTGCCGCGGGATCCCCGTCCACCAGGCCGCGCCGCGATGCCCATGCGGTGAAGGTCTTCACCGCCGACGTCCGCCGCGCGAGCGTCGTCCGCGCGGTCCCCGCCGCGGCCTGGCTCGAGAGCCACGTCCGCAGCACAGGCAACGTGAGTCGCTCCAGGGGCGGGTCGGATGTCCGCTCGGCGAGAAAGCCGAACAGCGACCGCAGATCGCCGAGATAGGCGCGACGAGTGTGCTCCGACCGACCCCGTTGCAGGTGGAGGTACTCGTCGAACTCCTCGAGGACCACATCGACCGCGACCGCCACTCCCCTACGTTGGCAGATGCTCGGCACCGCCGCAGTCAGTGACCGCGCGTGTCGTCGATTCGAGACCACATGGTGACCAAAACCCTTGTGTCTCATTGGTTTCAGTAGTCACAACCGTGGGGGCTTCCTGTCGGTGCTTCGAACTAGTGTTCGAGTATGGAGTTGGGTTCGGTCTTGGAAGCGGTCGCGGAGATCCGCGCCGCCTACGACCAGTTGGCGGAACTACCCGTCGATGATCTGACCCCTCCCGAACTCCTGGATGCGTTGGGCGAACTGGAGACGCTGACCCGTCAACTGCCGGCGCAGTCGCATCGGGTGCTGGCGCGGTTGCGATCTCGGGCAAGGAGGCCACCCGCCTGCTGGCGGAAGCTCGCGAACTCGGCCCGGCGCACGGCGTTGTCGGGCCAGGCGCAGGCACCGCTGCTCGCCAAGACCGCCGCCGCGCAAGCCGCGGGAGCGATCGGGGCCGAGCACGTGGCGATCCTGCGTGGGTTCTTCACCAAGCTGCCGGGCTGGGTCGATCCGGCGGCGACGCGGGAGCAGTCGGAGGCGACGCTGGTCGAGGTCGCGGCAGGCTTCGGGCCCGACGAGCTGGGCAAGGCCGCGGCGCTGCTGGCGGTGTTGATCGATCAGGACGGCCCCGAACCCGATGACGCCGAACGGGCCCGCCGCCGGACGCTGGAGGTCGGTCGGCAACAGGGCGATGGGATGGCCACCGTGAGCGGGCAGGTCGATCCGCAATGGCTGGCCACCTGGGAACCGATCCTGGCCAAACTCGCCGCCCCCGGCATGGGCAACCCGGAGGACTGCGCACCGCGGGTGTCGGGGACGCCGTCCCAAGCCCAGATCGACGGGGACACCCGTTCCTACGGCCAACGCGTGCACGACGCGTTCCTGGCGATCGGGCGCCACGTCCTCAGTTCCGGGGAGTTGGGCCAGCACCACGGGTTACCGGCCACGATCATCGTCTCCACCACCCTGCAGGACCTGCAGGCCGCGGCCGGGAGTGCGGTGACCGCAGGTGGGTCGGTACTGCCGATGTCGGAGGTGATCCGGCTCGCCTCGCATGCCGTCCATTACCTGGTGGTGTGCGACGAGCACACCAGCGAGGTGCTGCACTGCGGACGGGCCAAGCGGATCGCCCCGCCGCACACCGGATCGTGCTGCTCTCGCGTGATCGCGGCGGCATCGATTCCAAGCAGGTTGCTGGACATGGAACCGTAGGCCCGACCAATGGGGAGGCGGCTTCACCGGGCTCTTGGACTACGCCGAACGTCACGGTGACGCCTGCAGCCCGCGTTGAACCGATCAGGCCTATAAATCGTGCTTGAAGTGCACCCTCACGATTCGGAGGAATCCCATGAAGCGCTCCATCATCCTGCCTTGTGTGGTCACCGCGTTCGTCGCGCTCTCACCCTCAGGTGTTGCACTCGCCGACAACCCACACATGACACCCGACAACCCCAACTCCACCGGTCAACCGAGCCAGAATCTCGATAACCAGCCCTCGCATCAGCACGGCTTCGACACCGCTGGGTTCGCCAATGCGGAGTCGCATTACGCCAACCCGGACTCCACGGGGGGCACGCATAGCCTCAACCCCCACGTAGTGAGCCAATACGACGTCGCCGCCTTCCAGTTCTCGCATAGGGGACCTGGTAACTAAGGCCCCGCCGACGTCAGCAGAGCCGGTCGCGGCGCGTTCCAAAGGGCGCGCCACGCCGGGCTGAGTCGCGGCGTGAAACATTTGCGCTGGACGTGCTTCAGAGATTCTCTACGCGAAGCCCTCTAACTACCGGTCACCTGTCAAGGTCAGACCAGTATCCAACCGAAACGGTCACGCCCGTGACCGCGGCTGCACCAAACCCGGCTGCACCGTCCCCGGATACGGCACCCAGGTCCACCACCCAACAGCTGGAAGAACAACGGCCACACCAGCATCGACGAAGAAATCCTCGCCTGCGGGGCCGACAACCGCCTCGCCGAAACGGGGTGGACCACCCGTATCCGCCACGGCATCGCCGAATGGATTCCGCCCCCACACCTCGACATCGGCCAATCCCGCATCAACTACCACCACCAAGCCCAACGACTCCTCACCAACCCATGACGGTCAGGGTGCGATGTCCGCGCTCGCGGGATCGATCATGATCTTGGCGTGCGTCTCGGGATCACCGAGTGCATCGAACGCGGTCTCGACACCGGCCAGCCCGACGGTGCCCGTGAGCAGAGGCGAGCCGTCGACCTTGCCGTCGGCCAACATGTACAGGGTGTCGCGGAATTCCAAAGGCGTGTAACCGAAGACGAAGCGCAGGTCGACTTCCTTGCTGATCGCCATCGCGGGACGCAGTTTGTCCTCCCCCATGCACACTCCGACGACCACGACGCGCGAGTTGAGCGGTGCCGCGCCGACGATCCCGTCGATCATCCCTGGCACGCCGACGCACTCGAAGATGACCGGCCGCTTCGGGCCCGCTGCGCCGAGGGCGTCCGCCGCACGGTAGACGTGTGCCCACCCCGGCAGCTTGCGCAACTTCTCCATCGAACCCATCCCGAGTTCATAGAGGTCTGGAGCATTCGTGATCATGCCCTTGGCGCCGGCACGATCGTAGGGCGAATCGACCGCGGGGTCGACCACGACGTCGGCGCCGCACGCCGTCGCGAGTGCTCTTCTGCCTGAGGAGAAGTCGCTCGCGACGATGGTCTTCACCCCGTTCGCCTTGAGGTGGCTGATCACCGCGAGCCCGACCGGACCGCACCCGACGACGATCGCAACGTCGCCCTTGCCGATCTCGCTGCGGCGCACGGCGTGCAGCGCCACGGCCATCGGTTCGGTCAACGCCGCGACGTCGGCCGACAATCCGTTGGGGACGATGAAGCTCATGGCCGCCTCGGCGAGGACCTGCTCGGCGTATCCGCCAGGCGCCAGCGGGGACAGCCCCGTCAGATGGACACCGCCGCTGGCCCGCACCAGCGGGAACGAGACGACGAGCGTGCCGACCTTGAACTCCTTGGCGACCCCGCGTCCGCGGCCGGCGACCTCGCCGGAGAATTCGTGGCCCATCACGACGGGCGTGTCGGCACGCATGAAGTCCTGGTAGCCGACCGCGGTCATCACGTCCTCGAGTTCGCCGGCGTGGTGCCTGGCGTGCAGGTCGGAACCACAGATTCCGCAGCGCTTCACCTCGAGGACGAGTTGGCCCTTGTGCGGCTGCGGGGCAGGCAGGTCGACGACCTCGAGGTTTCCGCCGAGGCAACTCACGGCCTTCATGGGGACACCTCCGCGGAACCGGTGCGACACAACGCATCCGGCACCAGATCCTTGAGCGAGGCGTATCCGTCGATGCCCATGATGAGGTCGGCCTCTGCGAGCAGGGACCGCAACACGTGCACGACGCCGTCCGTGCCGCCGAGCGCCATGCCGTAGGCATAGGGCCGTCCGATGCCTACGGCGGTGGCGCCGAGCGCCAGTGCCTTGACGATGTCGGCGCCAGTACGGATACCGGAGTCGAATAGCACCGGTACGCCATTGGCGGCCTCGACCACCCCCGGTAGGCAGTCGATCGCGGGCAGTCCGCCGTTGGCCTGCCGACCGCCGTGATTAGAGCAGTAGATGCCGTCCACACCACCGTCGATGGCGCGACGGGCGTCGTCCGGATGTTGGATCCCCTTGACCAGAAGCGGAAGTTTCGTCAGGGACCGCAGCCATGGGAGGTCGTCCCATGACAACGAATTTCCGAACACCGAGATCCACTTGAGGATCGCGGCCTGCGGGTTCTCCTCGGGGGTCTGCGCCAGCGAGGCCCGGAAGACCGGGTCGCTGGTGTAGTTCGAGAGGCAGTGCCCGCGCAGCTGTGGGAAGTTCGACGTCGACAGGTCACGCGGCCGCCAACCGGGAACCCAGGTGTCCAGCGTGACCACGATGCCCTTGAAACCGGCCGCTTCGGCGCGCGCGACGAGGCTCGCGGCCAGGTCGCGGTCGGTCGGCGTGTACAGCTGGAAGAAGCCTGGCGTGTCACCAAACTCGGCTGCGACCTCCTCCAACGGATCGGCCGTCAGCGTCGACACCATCATCGGGACACCGGTACGGGCGGCAGCCCTCGCGGCGGCGATGTCGCCGTGCCCATCCTGTGCGCACAGACCGATGACGCCGATCGGCGCCATGAAGACCGGTGACGGCAGGGTCAGGCCGAACAGATCGACGGAGACGTCTCGTTCCTTGGCGCCGACGAACATTCGCGGCATCAAGCCCCAACGTTCGAATGCCGTGATGTTCACGCGCTGGGTACGCTCGTCACCCGCGCCGCCGGCCACATAGGACCACAGCGAAGGGGACATCGCGGCCTGAGCCTTTGCCTCCAGTTCCGCGAACGTCATCGGAAGAGACGGCAGGACGCCGGACAGGCCTTGCAGGTAGATCTCGAGTTGATAGTCGCCGAATGCCATGGGCCAAGCGTGCCAGCCCGAGGTCATCCAGCGGACTGAGACTCCGCTTTCGCCAGTTCGGCCTTCCATTGGCGGAAGGTTTCCTCGGTGCGGCCGCGCCGCCAATAGCCGGAGATCGACGCCCACTTCGCGTCCACACCGCGGTCCTTGCGGATGTACGGCCTGAGGTTGTGCATGACGGCCTGGGCTTCGCCGTGGATGAAGACCTGCACCTGACCGGGCAGCCATTGGGCTTCCTTGACTGCGGCTATCAACGGCGCGTGGTCGCCGGCCTGTTCGTCGGGAACCAGGTCGGCACGTCCTGCGCGGTAGATCCAACGGATCTGGACGCCTTCTGGCGCGCTGAGCTGGACCTCGTCATCGGGGCCGCTGACTTCGATGAAGACCTGTCCGACGGCGTCGGGCGCCAACGCCTCGACTGCGGCGCTGATGGCGGGCAACCCGGCCTCGTCGCCGGCCAGCAGGTGCCAATCGGCCGCGGGATCGGGCGCGTAGGCGCCGCTGGGACCCATCAGGTAGGCGGGGTCGCCTGGTTGGACGGAGCCTGCCCAGGGTCCTGCGACGCCGTGCTCCCCGTGGACGACGAAGTCGATGCTGATCTCGCCGCGTTCGGTGTCGACGTGGCGCACGGTGTACGTGCGGACGACGGGCTGATGCCCGTCGGGCAGTTCCTTGAAGCTGTCGAGCGTCAACGGCGTTGGTAACGCCGACACGTCGGTACCGGGTCGGGGAAGCACGATCTTGACGTAGGAGTCGGTGAACTCGCTGGGGGTGAACGTGGTGAAGCCCCCGCCGAGCACCACCCGGACCATGTGTGGCGTCAGCTGTTCACTGCGCACCACTTCGAATGTGTGGATCGGACGCCCTGCCACAGTCACCTCGTTACGATCGCCAGTTAGCTCCACCGACTATACGATCGGGCGAGGTCGAGTGGCCGTCTACCGTGCGAGCACGCCTGCGGTGTACTTGGGCTGCCAGTCCGATGTCAGCAAGGCACCGAAGTTGTCTTCCCGGTCGTCGGGATTGGCGGTGTCGAGGTCGCGGATGCTGTAGATGAACGCCGGTCCGCTCCAACCCGTGGCCGCCACTCCGGCGAGCACGTCCAGGATCTGCTTGGCCTGTTCCTCCTGGCTGACGCCCTCTGCAGTCGGGGCGGACGTCGGGGCGCCGAACTCGGTCATCCAGATCTTCTTGTCTCCGTCTCCGTGGACCGTCATGACGTCGTGTGCACGAGCGAGATCAGACCAACCGTGATCGGTGTCTGCGGCGATCCCTCCGGGAAAGACGTACGGGTGCATGGCAACTGCGTCGAAGTAACCCTTGGCGCCGTTCGTATACATGTCGTTGAGGAAGTTCGCGGGCGCATCGACGCCGAGCGCAGGACTGAGCCCCGCCGACATGACGGTGCTGTTCGGTTGCACCACCTTGATCGCGGGATAGGCTGCCCTCAGCAGCCCGACGTAGACGGCGGCCTGCCGCTCGGCGTACCCGAGAAAGCGCGGGAGGTTGGGTTCGTTCCAGACCTCCCAGTCCGACACGCGGTCGCTGTAACGCCTCACCACGTTCGCTGCGAAGGCGGCGTAGTCGGCGGGGTCGATCGGCGGTGCGTAGAGCGCCGTGCCCGGCGCCTTGGCCCAGTCCGGGGTGTTGGTGATCAGCCCGAGCACCCGCATGCTCCGCGCACGGGCGCCGTCGATCCAGTGATCGACGTAACCCCAATCGAACTTGCCCTTCACCTTCTCGATGGCATGCCAGTCGATGTGCACCCTTATCCAGCGGGCGTCGGTCCTGGCGGCCGCGTCGAGTTCACGATCGGCGTCTTCGGCGCTCATCCAGATCTGAGAGGCGCCGACGCTGAATCCGTAGCCGTCGGCGGGCACCACCGGCTCGGCTGCGGCGGTACGACACCCTGCGACCGTCATGGTGGCGACCAGGAGGAGTGCGGCCACACGGCGGCCCCATTTCCCGACGCCGTGCATGGAGCCAACTTACCGGAGCGCAATCCGCCACTTCCCTTCGTGACGCCGTACCAGGCCCGCGAGTTCCAAGGTCGCCAGCGGACCGAGCAACTCGGTTGGCGGCAGGCCTGCTGCGACCGCGATCTGGTCGACGGTGTGGGCGCCCCGCGCAGGAAGTGCGTCGTAGGTCCGCAGTTCGACGTCGGTGAGCCCGTCGAGCGGCGAGGTGGGTCGATCGAGTTCTGGCGCGATCTCACCTGCCGCTCCCACCATCTCGACGACCTCCTC
>JAOPWT010000588.1 GCA_025965555.1 Mycobacterium sp. | reverse complement strand
GGCGGCGGCGCCGGCGATGACCTGCGCCACCAGGTACACCCACAGCGTCGGCCAGGCAAAGATGTCCATCACGGCACCGGCGATGGTGACCGCAGGATTGAACGCGCCACCTGAGATGCCGCCGACCGCGACGGCGCCGGCGAGCACCGTGAACCCGATCGCCAAGCCGTAGAAGGAGTTGGTCGGGTGGTCTTTACTGGTCGCCACATTCAGCACGACGTAGCAGAGCGCGAAGGTGAACAGCAACTCAACGACAAACGCCGCCAACATGGTTGGGCCGTTCAGGGTCAATGTCGCCGTGGCGGCGGTTTGCGTCGGATCGATGACCGTGCGCACCAGGAGCGCCGCGATCAGCCCGGCACCGATCTGGCTCAGCCAGTATGCCACCGCATCACGCAGACCGATCCGGTGGCGTATCAGCGCGGCCAGAGTCACCGCGGGGTTGTAGTGGCCGCCCGAGAGATGGCCACCGGCGTAGATCATCACCATCAGCGCCGCGCCGATGCCCAGCGGGGCCAGCGCGCTGCGACTGCCTACGGCGGCGCCAACCGTAAATACCAGAAAGAATGTTCCGATCGCCTCGACCGCGTACTTCACCGCCGGTCGAGGGCCGGTTGCGATGACGGGTTCGGCGGTGAGTTGTTGAGTGGATGCGTGAGATGTGCTGAGGTCCATGGTTTTCCACAGTCGTACTGCGCGCAGCATTAGTCGTCATAGCTAACCGCCGACTATCCTTACCGCTACTACTACTTGTGGTTTACCTGGTGGCGGTAACGAGACTAGAAGTGAGACCTGGGTCTCGTCGCGGGCTGACGCCAGTGGCAAACAGCGGAGAACCGGTACAAGTTGGCGATACTCGTCCGGGCCGCCGATCACCACCCGCAGCACGGCGCGGCCGACGCGGTTCCCTCCGCTACGTGCCTGAGCGCACCCGCCAGCCTCAACGCGATCAGCACGGCGACGAAGGTGACGGGAAGCCGAAACGTCGCTGGTGGCAACAAACTAGCAGGCAGGGGTAACAGCGATCCGACCGTGAACGACGCTGCAGAAGCGGCCGCCGCGAGCAGGGGGTTGGCTAAATCGTCTGGGTCAAGCCGTAATCGGCGTCGGCATGGGCGGCCAGCGCCTCGTGGGCCGTCAACTCGGCGGTGACTTGGGCGGCGGTCTGCGGAGAGACGCCCTTGGCCTGGTATATCGCCGCCAGTTCGTCCAACTCCGCGGCCGGCATCTCCGGCAACTCTCGCCGGTCCCGGGCGAGCAGCGACTTCTCGCTGTCTCGCTGACTCGACACCGACACATGTTCGCCGGAGCGCCATCGACACCGCGCCGGCCACCAGGCCCGCCGGCCCAGCGGTGAATATAGGGCCACGCGCCGGGGTGGCCCGCGACAGAAACGATTCCGTCGTTCGCGCCCAGCACCGCCGCCCGAAGCCAGTCAAGCCGATTGGACAGCCCTCCGCTGTGGGGTTCGACGGCGTGGCGCGAATCGCGGTTTCGAGCCGCGTCGCCCGTGCCGCCCGGTAAAAATCCGGCCGGGGCGCAAATTGCGTACCGTCAGCCAAATGCGACACCCAACCCGACCCCGGACCGTCCCGTTAGCCAGCTAAGTCTTACCGCACTTGCCACTTCGTCGGCTGCACCGGCGGGACGTTCAGGTCGAACTTAAGAATCGGTAGTACATTCGGGCTCGAATTTCACCGCCTGAGGGACGAAGGCGATGACAACCGTCAACGGCCTGCCGAGCCATGTTCTTTTAGTGCACTTCATCGTCGTCTTGGCCCCATTGACCGGGCCCCTGGCCATCCTGTGCGCTGTGTGGCCCGCAGCGCGGCGCCGCCTGGTGTGGCTGGTGCTGGGACTCGCCGTCGTCAACGCTGCGCTCACTCCCCTCACCACGCACGCCGGTGAATGGCTCGCGCACCGTATCGGTCGCTCACTGCGACTGCACACCCATGCCGAACTCGGCGACACGATGCTCTACTTCTCGATTGCCCTACTCGTCGCCGCGATACTGCTGGCGCTGCTGCATGTGCGGGCCAGCCGCTCAGGTCCGGTGAATGCCGTTGCCGCGGTTGCCATCGCGGTCGTGGTCATCGTCGCGAGCGTCGCCACCACGGTGCAGGTCTACCGCATCGGCGACTCGGGGGCGCAGGCGGCGTGGGGCCACACCGCAGCCGCGACCACGCCTTGACGCGTTCTGCTACAACATCATTGACGGTGGGTGCGCGGGCTTACGAACCGCCCAGCTGGACGCCGGTAAGGGCACCGACGCCGCGACCGATCAAGTAGACGAGCACTGCCGCGCCGCCACCAATCAGCAACTGCCGCATCCCCGAACGCAGGCCGCCGCGGCCGTTGAGGACACCGATCACCGCCCCGACGGCGAACAGGGCGAGGCTCGCCAAGACGATCGCGGCGATCAGCGCCGCCCAGCCCGACGAGAACATGTAGGGCAGGACGACCACAACCGCTCCCGCCGTGAACGCACCGAGACTGGACAGGGCCGCCGACCACGGCGAGCCGAGTTCGTCGGGATCAAGCCCAAGCTCTTCGCGCGCCATCGTGTCGAGCGCCGCCTCGCGGTCTTTCATGATGGTCGTCGCGACCCGCTCGGCTTCCTCCGCGTCCAGCCCTTTGGCGCGGTAGATCAGCGCCAGCTCCTCAGCCTCAGCCTCCGGGTCGTCGCGCAGTTCCTGTTCCTCCAGGGTGATCTCGCGTTGATAAGCCTCGCGCTGGCTCCGCATCGAGATGTATTCACCGGCAGCCATCGACAGCGCTCCAGCGAGCAGTCCCGCCAACCCGGCGAACAGGATCACAGTGGCACTGGCGCCGGATCCCGCGAACCCCATCACCAACGATGTATTCGACACGAGCCCGTCGTTGACGCCGAACACACCCGCCCGAAGGGAGCCGGATCGGTCGCCGCGGTGCCATGGTTCGCTGCGGCGCAGCACATCCCGATGGTCACGGTCGCCACCGCGCAATTGCGTCAGCACCCGGGCGTGTGAACGTTCGGAAACGGCCATGTCCGACGTGGCCTCGGGGTCGTCCTGGTACATGCCTGCGTCAGCGCGCTCGGCGCGCTCGAGATAGGGCAGTACCGCATCGATGGACAACCGCCGCGCCAGCCACGACAACACCCGCGTACGCGAGCCACGGCTCCCCGGCTCCGGCACCGGCTCGCCCAGTACCACCAGCTTGGCCGCCCAGTGCTCGGCGTGGCGCCGCTCGACGGCTGCCAGTTGGTTCAGGATTTCCCGTCGCTCGCCGTGCGCGGCTTCCGCGAGCCCGTCATACAAGTCGGCGCTGCGCCGCTCCGCGGCCAGCAACTCGCGAAACCGGCTGGCCTCATCGTTACCCATCATGGCTCCTTCGTCGTCGTGACCTCTCGCGCGGCCGGGTGGCGACACCGGCGGGCCGGCCTGCAAATTCATAGGAGACAACGCACGACGTTTCTGGAATCATTCCAGAATAGGATTGGTCGTACATGGTGCTCCTCACGCAAGTGGGCTCACCGCTCGGGGCCTGAGAGGAAGGTGCCGTCGTGGTCTGGTACAGCGTTGCAATACCGGGGTTGGGGTCATTGCCCTGCGCCGCAGCCCGCCGTTGGCAGCCGATTTCGCAGCTCAGCGCGAGGTCACGACCGCCGCGTCCCTGCGTGCTGTCGGCGGTGCTGGGCACCAGGAGGCCGCCGCTGTGGCTGGGAATTGTCGTCGCCGGTGCGCTCCTGGTCGTGGAGGCATCGGTCGTCGACCTGCTCACCCACATCGCTCCCCACGAAACGTTCGGTTTGGTCTTCCTGCTCGGCGTGCTCGTGATCTCGGCCGGCTGGGGAATGGGGTTGGCGGTGGTGATGACGCTGGCCAGCGCCGCCGTCTACGTCTACTTCCATGTCGGCGCGAGCGCCGGCCTCATGGCGGCCAACGTCGCCGAGGTGGTGGCGATCGCAGTCTTTCTCCCGATCGCGGCGTTGGCCGCCGCGCTCGTCGGTCAGGTCCGCTCGCGTGCTTTCGAAGCTGAGGAACGCCGGCACGAGGCCAACCGGGCAGCCCACCGCGTCAGCGAACTGGCCCAGCAGCAGGCATCTCTGCGACGGGTCGCCACCCTGGTGGCGCGGGGGGTGCCTTCGGCTGAGGTTTTCCGGGCGGTGGCGGACGAGGTTGCCTACGCGATTGATGTGGACAACACCTGTTTGATGCGGTTCGAGCCGGACGGCTCCGGCGCTCTGGTCGCGGCCCACAACGAGGCCGGCTTGAAAGCGATGCCCGTTGGGGCGCGCCTCGATCTGGCAGGCGACAACGTCGCGGCGATGGTGTTGAGCACCGGTCGGGCCGCCCGAATGAACACCCATGAGGACGCCGCCGGGCCGGCTGCCGAACTGATACGGGACCTGGGTTATCGGTCCGGGGTTGGTGTGCCGGTGATCGTCGACGGTCGCTTGTGGGGCACGGCAATCGTCGGATCGTCGAGCAAGGAACCGCCGCCCCCGGATACCGAGTCACGCCTGAGGGATTTCGCTGAACTGGTTGCGACGGCGATCGCGAACGCCGATGCGCGCGCGGAGCTGCTGGCTTCGCGCGCCCGAATCGTCGCGGCGGCCGACGATGCGCGTCGTCGTTTCGAACGCGACCTGCACGACGGGGCACAACAACGGCTGGTGTCGCTGGGACTGATGCTGCGAGCCGTCGAAGACTCCATCCCGTCTCACCTACCCGCGGTGAAGGGACAGGTGTCGGACATCATCGCCGGCCTGCTCGCGACCAACGAGGAACTGCGGGAGCTCTCGCACGGCCTCCATCCCGCCATCCTGTCCAGGGGCGGTCTGCGGCCGGCGATCAGGAACCTCGCCCGCCGGTCAGCAGTCCCCGTCGAGCTCGATCTCGATGTCGAACGGCGGCTGCCTGAGCGTGTCGAGGTCGCGACGTATTACGTCGCGGCCGAAGCTCTGACAAATGCGGCCAAGCACGCACACGCATCCACCGTGACGCTCAGCATGGCGGCAGACGCCTGCGGCATGCGGCTGTCGGTTCAAGACGACGGCGTCGGCGGCGCGGACCTCGGCAACGGGTCGGGACTGATTGGTCTGAAGGACAGGGTGGAAGCGTTGGGTGGCAGGATGCAGATAAGCAGCATCAACCAGCGCGGGACGACACTGATCGCCGAGATGCCCCTGCAGTGAACGTCGGTTCGGCTTCGTCCTGCGCCCGTCTCACGACGACCGGCTTCCGATGCTGGGATAGGCGACCGGGACGTGGCGTAACAATGCCATCGAACAGCCACCGCAGCACAGACAGATCACGGTCGATGCGTGGACCGCACCAGCGCAAAGGTGGCAGCCGACCCGTCGCCACCGGCCGCTATCCACACTGGTTACGGTTGCTGGCGCCAGTGAATGTCGGCGTCTAGCGTCGGAATCGTGTCGACTGCGTCGCATCCCGCCGAGCCACACGCGGTTCGGTGTCATCAATACTCAATTGGCTGCGTGCCGGTGTCTTGGGCGCCAACGACGGGATCGTTTCCACAGCCGGCATCGTGGTCGGAGTTGCGGCAGCGACGGTGGCACGAGGCCCGATCCTGACCACGGGGATCGCCGGGTTGGCCGCCGGCGCTGTGTCGATGGCGTTGGGAGAGTATGTGTCAGTGAGCACCCAGCGTGACACCGAGCGGGCACTGCTGAGCAAGGAACACGGGGAGTTACGCGAGGACCCGGCCGCCGAGCTGGACGAGCTGGCGGCGTTGTATGAGGCCAAAGGATTATCGACGGCAACCGCGCGCACGGCCCGCCGAGGAACTCACCGATCATGACGCGTTCGCCGCGCACGCCGAAGTAGAGCTCGGTATCGATCCCGACGATCTGACCAAACCTCTGGCAGCCGCGCTATCATCTGCACTGTCGGCGCACTGCTGCCACTGATCGCAATCCTGTTGCCGCCCAACACAGTCCGAATCCCGGTGACCGTC
>JAOPWT010000575.1 GCA_025965555.1 Mycobacterium sp. | reverse complement strand
ACGGTGGAGACCCGTCGCTCAACGAGATCAACAGGGCCGACCGGTTCTTCGAAGCGCTCGCGTCCAAACAGCCCGCCTACCCAACCGATCATGCGGAAGCCGAACTCGCCTTCCTGCTCTCCGGGTGGCGCGACGACGTTCGGGACGCCCCCGTCACCGCTTCCGTCACGGCGCGTGACGC
This sequence comes from Mycobacterium sp., assembly GCA_025965555.1. Classification (GTDB taxonomy): domain Bacteria; phylum Actinomycetota; class Actinomycetes; order Mycobacteriales; family Mycobacteriaceae; genus Mycobacterium. The sequence continues at coordinate 14,988 of JAOPWT010000575.1, read as the reverse complement.
CGTCGAGGCGCTTCACGGCGGGCTGGCCAAGAACCGCGGCCCCCGTCGGTCCTTCGCGGTCGTCGGATCCGTGGCCGCGGCGATGTTGTGCATCGGCGGATTCGGCACGGCCGTGTACGGCGCAGGCCCTGGCGACTCGCTCTACGGAATGCGCACGGCGATCTTCGGTCAGCAGGAAGCCACCCGCGCCGACCAGGTATCGCTGGCGTCCGCGCAGCTTCAGCAGGTGCAACAGCTGATCGAAAACGGCCAGTGGGAGGAAGCGCAGAACAAGCTCGTCGCCGTCAGCAATACGGTCCAGAGCGTCGATGCCCCGGTGGAGAGCAAGCAACAGCTCGTCGAGCAGTGGAATGCGTTGACCTACAAGGTGGTCGAGCAGGATCCCGCGGCGACGCTAGCGCCGGGGGAGCCGTTGCCCGTGCTGCCGTCGTCGCCGCTGACGTGGCTGCCGGTACCGGTCGTCGAAGCGACGACGTCGCAGTCCACGACGGCCTCCGACTCGACGACGACGTCGGGGACCACGGTGACCTCGCCGTCGGATTCGTCCCTGCCGCCCGAGGTTCTGCTGACGCCTCCCTCCGACGGGTCGACGTCGCCGTCTTCGTCGTCTCCGGTTGCCCTGCCGAGTTCGACGACGCCCCCGACGTTGGCGGTGCCACCGCCGCCGGCGCCGCCGACGAGTGCCCCCTCGGTCTCGCCGAGCAGCACGACGACCACGGCCACCACCACGACCACGGCCACCACCACGACCACCACCACGACGATGCCGCGGGAGCCGCAGGCCAACCAGCAGACGTCGACGGTCGCCGAGGTGCCCGCGCCACAGCCGCGGGTGGCCTCGAGTCCGTCGCTCGCCGCACCGCCTGCGTCGTCGGCACCTGCTCCAGCCCCCGCGCCGGTGGAGCCGAGCCAGTCCGCGAGCTCGACGGCGTCCGTCGAACGGCCGAGCGCCGCACCGACGACCACCACGACGGTGCTGCCGCCGTCATAGGTGGATATACAGCCGAGACCGCCAGCAAATTGAGCTTCGGTTTCACTCGTTGAACTAGCTCGGCGGCGTCGGGCTCGAAGATGCGAGCAGCAAACGATCAAGCGGGAGTGGTCGATCCGATTAGATCTGTGCGCGTGCGCCGATGGCGAACTACGCCGTCAGCGATATCCGTCAGACTCGGTGGTCGCCTCGTTGAGCGAAGCATCGGCATAGCCGCGGCAGTAGTCCCAGGTCACGTACGCATCGGGTTCCGGGTCGTAGGCCGGCTCGTGGGGCCGAACCGTGCCGTCGACCAGGAGCTGCAGGAGGTTGGCCCGCAACATGTCCCAGTCGTGATAGTGATCCTGCTGGCACTCGTCACAGCAGACGACGAGACCACGAATGCCCTTGTGCGCCAACAAGGCTTCATAAACGGCGAGATCGGCCAGATCAGCCTCGACGGCGATGCGTTCCTGCGGGTCAAGCGGTTGGCCCGGCTCGAGTGCGTCGAGTGCCGCCGTGGGATCGCTCGGGTCATCGGCGAAGGGGTCGGGCGGCAAACCCGGTGGCAGGTGGTCACGCACGGCTCCACACTACGCAGCACGTCGGGTATCGCGCCAGCCGTCCACACCGTAAACCATGGCATGTTCTTGGCATGTCACGTGTTCCAACCACGTTGCCATGGGCGCGTGGAAGCGAAGTGCCGCGTCCGGCCCCGATAGGATGACCATTAGTTCTGCGCCATCTGGAGGCCTCACCCATGTCGATCGCTGAAAGCAGCCTTCCCATCGCCGTTCCGGTGCCGACCGGAGGGGACGATCCGACCAAGATCGCGATGCTCGGGCTCACCTTCGACGACGTGCTGCTGCTCCCTGCGGCCTCGGATGTGGTGCCCGCGAACGCCAACACGTCGAGCCAGCTCACCAAGCGGATCCGGTTGCGCGTGCCGCTCGTCAGCTCGGCGATGGACACCGTCACCGAATCGCGGATGGCCATCGCGATGGCCCGCGCCGGAGGAATGGGCGTGCTGCATCGCAACCTGCCGGTAGCCGAACAGGCCGGGCAGGTCGAGACGGTCAAGCGGTCGGAGGCGGGCATGGTCACCGACCCCGTCACGTGTTCACCAGACAACACGCTGGCCGAGGTCGACGCCATGTGTGCGCGGTTCCGCATCTCGGGTCTGCCCGTCGTCGACGCGAACGGCTCGCTCGTCGGCATCATCACCAACCGCGACATGCGCTTCGAAGTCGACATGAACAAGCCGGTCTCCGAAGTGATGACCAAGGCTCCGCTGATCACCGCCCAGGCGGGCGTCACCGCCGACGCCGCGCTGGGCCTGCTGCGCCGCCACAAGATCGAGAAGCTGCCGATCGTCGACGGTCACGGCAAGCTGACCGGGCTCATCACCGTCAAGGACTTCGTCAAGACCGAGCAGTTCCCGTTGGCCACCAAGGACAGTGACGGCCGGCTGTTGGTCGGCGCGGCGGTCGGTGTCGGTGGCGATGCCAGGGAGCGGGCGATGACGCTCGTCGACGCGGGTGCCGACGTCGTGATCGTGGACACTGCCCATGCACACAACCGCGGCGTGCTGGACATGGTGCACTGGCTCAAGACGGTCGCCGGTGACCGCGTCGAGGTGGTCGGTGGCAACGTCGCCACCCGTTCGGCGGCCCTCGCGCTGGTCGAGGCAGGCGCCGATGCCGTGAAGGTGGGTGTCGGCCCGGGATCGATCTGCACGACGCGCGTCGTCGCCGGGGTGGGCGCACCGCAGATCACCGCGATCCTCGAGGCCGTCGCCGCGTGCGCGCCCCATGGCGTGCCGGTGATCGCCGACGGTGGTCTGCAGTACTCGGGTGACATCGCCAAGGCGCTCGCGGCGGGTGCGTCGACCGCCATGCTCGGCTCGCTGCTCGCCGGCACCGCCGAGGCGCCGGGCGATCTGATCTTCGTCAACGGCAAGCAGTTCAAGAGCTACCGCGGGATGGGCTCACTGGGCGCCATGCAGGGTCGCGGCACGCAGAAGAGTTACTCGAAGGACCGCTACTTCCAGGATGACGTGCTCTCCGAGGACAAGCTGGTGCCCGAGGGCATCGAGGGAAGGGTGCCGTTCCGTGGGCCGCTGTCGACCGTCATCCATCAGCTGACGGGTGGTCTGCGGGCGGCGATGGGGTACACCGGTTCCGCCACCATCGAGCACCTGCAGCAGGCCCAGTTCGTCCAGATCACCGCTGCGGGTTTGAAGGAGAGCCACCCGCACGACATCACGATGACGACCGAAGCCCCCAACTACTACGCGCGTTAGGGACTGCAATCAGCATGCGTGACATGGTCGAAATCGGCATGGGCAGAACCGCCCGCCGCACCTACGAGCTCCGCGACATCAACATCGTGCCGTCCCGACGCACACGTTCGTCGCAGGACGTGTCGACTGGATGGCAGCTCGACGCCTACCGCTTCGAGATTCCGGTCGTCGCGCATCCCACCGATGCGTTGGTGTCGGTGGAGTTCGCCATCGAACTGGGCAGGCTCGGTGGGCTAGGGGTGCTCAACGGCGAGGGACTGATCGGTCGGCACGCCGACGTCGAGGCCAAGATCGCCCAGGTCACCGAAGCCGCCGCCAAGGAACCCGACCCGTCGGCCGCGATCCGGCTGCTGCAGCAGTTGCATTCGGCGCCGCTGGACCCAGATCTGTTGGGCCTTGCGGTCGCTCGCATCCGCGACGCGGGCGTCACCACCGCCGTGCGGGTCAGTCCCCAGAACGCACAGGCTCTCACTCCAGTGCTCGTCGCCGCCGGCATCGACCTCCTTGTCATCCAGGGCACCATCATCTCCGCCGAGCGCGTCGCCCAGGACAGGGACGGATCCGGGGAGCCGCTGAACCTCAAGACCTTCATCTCCGAACTCGACGTGCCGGTGGTGGCGGGCGGCGTGCTCGATCACCGCACCGCACTTCACCTGATGCGCACCGGAGCGGCGGGGGTGATCGTCGGATACGGCTCCACCTCGGGCGTGACCACCAGCGACGAGGTGCTCGGCATCAGCGTGCCGATGGCCACTGCGATCGCGGACGCCGCCGCGGCCCGCCGCGAGTACCTCGACGAGACGGGCGGCCGTTACGTCCACGTGCTCGCCGACGGCGACATCCACACGTCCGGTGAACTCGCCAAGGCCATCGCCTGCGGCGCCGATGCGGTCGTGCTCGGGACGCCGCTGGCTTCGGCCGCCGAGGCGCTCGGTGACGGTTGGTTCTGGCCGTCGGCCGCCGCCCACCCGTCGTTGCCCCGCGGCGCGCTGCTCCAGGTGGCGGACGGCGAGCGCCCATCGCTCGAACAGGTCCTTGGTGGCCCGTCCGACGACCCCTTCGGCTCGCTGAACCTCGTCGGAGGGTTGCGTCGGTCGATGGCCAAGGCCGGATATTGCGATCTCAAGGAATTCCAGAAGGTCGGCCTGACGGTCGGATCCTGACCGGTTCGGTGCACACTCCCCGCGGTTTTTGCAATCGCACAGGAAGTCGTCGCGACAGTAGTTAACTGATCTCCTTCGGCGTAGCGAGGGGGAGCGCAGTGTCCAGGGGTGGGTGGTTCGCGTCGCACGAAGCGGCGGCCGACGGCTCGACGTTGTCCGAGTTCGTCCAGAGGGGGCGAAAGCGGGAGGTGCGTCGCACCTTCACGATGATGGTGGTGCTTCACCTCCTGCAGATTCCGCTGTTCATGGTCGGAATGCACTGGTGGAATTCCGCTGCCAAGGACCTTGGAGACGTCGTGCCATGGCGGCTGCTGATGGCCATCGACCTTGGCATCATCCTGGCCAGATTGTTCGTCACCTACCGTGCCTGGGGCCTGCTGCAGTCGCGGCGTCCCGGCCCGCGCCTGCTCGATTGGGGAGGCGTCGGAGTCTTGGTGGTCGCCATCGGCTCGCTGGTGAACTTCATCGGCGATGTCGCGGTCTGGTTCGCCGTTGCCATCCCGCCCGGGAACCGGGGATGGCTGCAGTCGCTGAGCGAATGGTGTTACCGGCCAGGTCAAGTGACGAGTGTGGTGGCGATGCTCGTGCTGTTGGCAATGGCGTTCTGGCCCAACATCACCGACGACATCTATCGGGCCGAAGTCGAGGACCCCGAGGCGGCCCAGGCAAAGGGTGCGGCGGAGGGTCTCGCGACCGCAGAGAACGAGGGCACCGTCATCTGCTGTTCGGGCGGTGGGATCCGGGCCTCGGCCTTCAGTCTCGGTGGGCTGCAGGTACTTCAAGACGAAGGGATCTACCAGAGGGCCTCCGCGGTCGTCGGGGTCAGCGGTGGTGGATATACCGCCGCAAGTCACCACGTGGTGCGGTGGAACGTGCACAAACCTTCACGCGAGCTTCCGGAACGCACGACTCCCCGCCGGATCGTCGGGCCCGGTCGACTGCACCGGATCCGCAAGGTCCTGCGGCACCGTTATCCGGTGCGGGGAGATTGGGACCTCCAACCCCGTGGCATGCACGCGTTCGCCCCGACCAGTCCAGAACTGAGCTGGCTCCGCCGTCACACCCGGTACATCCTGGACAGTGCGGGCACTCTCGTCGAGGCGGTGCTGTCGCTGGCGTTCGGAATCGCCGTCAACGTGGTGCTGGTCGCCGTCGGCATCGGCGCCGTCGGCTGGTTGTTGGGATGGTTGTTCTTGGCCTCGGGGCGGCTGACCACCGGGACGGTCGGATACAACCTGTACGCCAGGCGCACCGTGGCCGAGTTCGGCGGCGCGTGGGGCAACGATTGGAAGTGGGTGCCGTTGCTGTGGACGGTGCTGTTGGTCGCGGGAGTCGGCGCCTTCGTCTCGGAGAAGCTCATCGATCGGTTCACCACCCCCTGGATAAGGCTGCGCAAGGGGCTGCGGTCGGTCAGCCGACTCGGCCTGTTCGGCGCCGCAGGAACGTTCGCTCTCCTGGTGCTCGTCCCCTGGCTGGTGGAGTCGGCGGCCGAGTGGGCGGCAGGCAGCCCCTCGAAACTGGCCTGGTTGATCCACCAGGCCGGGGTGGTGCCCAACGGCATCTGCGATGCAATGTTGTGGGCCACCAGGGCCGGCTGCGGCGTCCGCGCGGGTGGCTCGGTGGCTACCCCGCAGCTGGGTGCCGCACTGACGATCAACTCGGTGTCCATTGCCGCCGTCGTCAGCTCGGTCCTTGCGGTCTTGGCGTCCCTCAGCAATCAAGATAATGCGAAAAGCCAAGAGGGCAAGGTGGTTTCGCGGTTCTTCGGCAAGATCTGGGCCAAGATCAAGGACCCGGTGGTGCCGTACACCGCGGTCACCGTCCTGGCCATCGTCGCGGTGATCTCCCTGCTGCGCACCGTCGCTCTGGTCGTGATGGACAAAGCCACCATCGCCGACTGGCGGACCGGCCTCACCCTCGCCGGCGCACTGATCTTCGTCAGGTTCTTCACCGAACCCAACCGGACTTCGATGCACCAGTTCTTCAGGGAGAGGATCTCCGAGGCGTTCTTCGTGTACCGGCGTTCTGAGACCAAGGTCGATCCCATCGACTACCGCCGACCGCTGCGGTTCTCCGAGGCGGCCCCCGGCCCCGGCGACGGCCCCCGACTGATCGCGTGCGCGGTCGCCAATGTCACCGACTCCGACCTCATCCCCTCCAAGCGCGGGTGTACGCCATTCGTCTTCGATGATGCGAAGATGGGATTGACGGAGCGGATACTACCGCGCCGTTATGCTCAAAGGTCAAGTGCCGCATATGAGTTCGCCGCTGATGAGTACTATCGCGACGCCACCATTCCGGCCGCAGTGGCGATGAGCGCGGCGGCGTTCTCCCCGCTCGCCGGCCGCGAGAACGTCCGCATCGCGCCCTATCGGGTGGTGCTCGCACTCGGCAACGCCCGTCTGGGGGTCTGGCTGCCCAATCCCCTGTGGATGGACGAGGTGGCGATGATGGCCCGGCTGCTCGGCCTGCAGCGGTACGCCGAGGCGAGGGCGCTGTGGGCCGAACTGCCGCCGCGGGACCGGGCCTATCTGTTGAAGACGTCGAAGACGGTGAGGGCGATGGTCGAAGACGACCAGTTGTACACGCCGCGTTACCGGCGTGGGTGGTTCGCGAACTACCTGACGCTCGTCGCACCCATCAGGGGAGTCTTCAAGAAGCCCGGCATCTTCAGCCTCATCAAAGAGGCGTTCGGCAACGCGTCGGTCTACGACCGCTTCCTCTACGTCACCGACGGCGGCCATTACGACAACCTGGGCCTCATCGAGGCGTTGCGCAGGAAGTCACGCGAAATCTACGTACTGGACGCCTCCAACGACCCGGAGGACACCTTCCGGGCGCTCGGCCAGGCGATGGCCACCGCTCAGATGGATCTCGGCTGCGACGTCGCCCTCGACCTCCGGGTGTTGCGTCGTCGCAACAAGGAGCAGTCCCGCGCGGCCTGGTGTTCGGGAACCTGTCGCTACGACGATGGGACCACCGGGATCATCCACGTCGTGAAGGCCATCCTGACGAAGGACGCGCCGTGGGACATCGAGGCGTATGCGTCCGCCCACGCCGACTTTCCCAGGACCAGCACGGGCCGTCAGCTGTACAGCGAGTTCGACTTCGAGGCGTACCGAGCACTCGGCGAGCATGCCGTGAAGCGTTTGCTCGAAGACATCGAGGCTGCCCGCGCGCAAACCACCGCGGCAACCCACACTTAGGGTTGCCTGTCTAGCTCGTTACCCGCCGGTAAGTTCATAATGGGCCGATGGATCCTGACTACGACGTCCTGATCATCGGCTCGGGTTTCGGCGGCAGCGTCAGCGCATTGCGGCTGACCGAGAAGGGCTACCGCGTCGGGGTGCTCGAAGCAGGCCGACGGTTCGAGGACGAGGACATGGCGAAGACGTCATGGAACCTCCGCAAATTCCTCTGGATGCCGAAGCTCGGCATGTACGGAATCCAGCGCATCCACCTGTTGCGCAACTGCATGATCCTGGCGGGTGCTGGTGTCGGCGGGGGCTCGCTGAACTACGCGAACACGCTGTACGTCCCGCCGGAGCCGTTCTTCGCGGACAAGCAGTGGGCGCACATCACCTACTGGCGCGCCGAACTGATGCCGCACTACGACCAAGCCACCCGGATGCTCGGCGTGGTCACGAACCCGACCTTCACCGATGCCGACCGCATCCTCAAGGAGGTCGCAGACGACATGGGCGTCGGCGACACCTTCGTGCCGACCCCCGTCGGGGTGTTCTTCGGCGAGGACGGCAAGAAGATGCCTGGCAAGACGGTGCCAGATCCGTACTTCGGCGGCGCTGGCCCGGCGCGCACCGGCTGCATCGAATGCGGGTCCTGCATGACCGGCTGCCGCTACGGCGCGAAGAACACATTGTTGAAGAACTACCTTGGCCTGGCGGAATCGGCTGGCGCCGAAGTGATTCCGATGACCACGGTGACGAGTTTCCAGCCCCGTTCCGGTGGTGGCTGGGACGTGCACACGGCGCGGACCGGGCGTTGGCTGCGCAAGAAGAAGCGGACGTACACCGCGTCGGCAGTGATCCTCGCCGCAGGCACATGGGGCACCCAGCAACTGTTGTTCAAGATGCGTGACACGGGCAGGCTGCCCGAGTTGTCCGACAAGCTCGGCGTGCTCACCCGTACCAACTCCGAGTCGATCGTCGGGGCGGGTCGCCTGGAGGTGTCGTCCGATCTGGACCTGACCCACGGGGTGGCGATCACGTCGTCGATCCACCCGACCGCCGACACCCACATCGAGCCGTGCCGCTATGGCAAGGGCTCCAATGCGATGGGGCTGCTGCAGACGTTGATGACCGACGGCTCCGGCCCTGGCGGCAGTGACGTACCGCGGTGGAAGCAGCTGTTCACCAACGCCGCCGACGACCCGAAGGGCACCCTGCGGCTGCTCAATCCACGGCGGTGGAGCGAACGCACCATGATTGCGCTGGTGATGCAGCATCTGGACAACTCGATCACCACGTTCACCAGGAAGACGAAGTTCGGCTTCCGCATGATGGACAGCAAGCAGGGCCACGGCGAACCGAACCCGACGTGGATTCCCGCGGGCAACGAGGTCACGCGGCGAATCGCGAAGAAGATCGACGGCGTCGCAGGCGGCACCTGGGGCGAACTGTTCAACATCCCGCTCACCGCCCACTTCCTCGGCGGCGCGACGATCGGCGACACCCGGGAGCACGGCGTCATCGATCCGTATCACCGGGTGCACGGATATCCCACGCTGTCGGTGGTGGACGGGGCGGCGATATCAGCGAACATGGGCGTGAACCCGTCGCTCAGCATTACCGCCCAGGCCGAGCGCGCGGCGTCGCTGTGGCCCAACAAGGGAGAGGTCGACCAGCGGCCTGCCCAGGGGCAGCCGTATCAGCGACTGGCGCCCATCGCACCCGAACATCCGGTGGTACCGGCCCATGCACCTGCGGCGTTGCGCCGGCTGCCGATCGAACCCGTCAGCTCGGCGGGCTGATCGAAACTGATTGGTGATCAAGACGGCCGCAGCGTGGGCGCATTTGCTGAGAGAATGATCGCGTGAACTTCCTGCAGCGTCGCCGTGCGCGGCTGCTGATCAAACGGGCGTAGCCGTTCGCCGACGAGCCGCTGACGGCCCTCGCCAACTTCACCCGGGTGGGCAACGGCATGGGCTCCCAACCCGCGGCGCTCGGCCGCGAGGACCTCGCGGGCGGGCTGCCGATGTGGACGTTGATCGGGGCCGGTGCCACGCGGCTGTTCATCGTCGAGGCCAAACAAGCCGATCCCGACCATGGCGAGAGGCTCGTCGGCATCTGGCCGCTGAATCAGATGGGGCTGGACGAGGAGAGCCTCGACCGCAAGGTCGGCCCGGTCCAAGTCGGTGTCTACCGCGCCGTCCGCTTCACCTTCCCCAGTAGGGCTCCCGGGGTGCTGCAACCGTTCGGCCGTGAGGTCGACGATCTGCTCGCCGCACACCGGGCGGCGCAGCCAAACATCCGACGCCCCTGACTCCGGCGAGCAAACGTGGATGATCGCTGGTCCTGTCACGTCCCTGTGGATACGCTGCTCAGATGCGGCTCGGATGCCGTAGCTGGTTACCGTGAGCCATGTCAATCGCGCCCACCGCCCACCAGCATCCACATTCGAGTCCGGCCCTGCTCAAGCACGCCGAAGAGCGGGCGAACAACCTGCAGAACCGCATCGCCGACAAGATCACCACGTTCCGGGCTCGATGGCCTTCGTCTACCTGCACGTCGTGTGGTTCACCGTCTGGATCGTGCTCGGAACCCTCTTGGGGTTCGACTCCTACCCCTTCGGCCTGCTGACGATGATCGTGTCGCTCGAGGCGATCTTCCTGGCGACCTTCGTGATGATCAGCCAGTACCGAGCGGATGCCAAGCGTCAGGTCATCGCCGATCACCCGTGGCAGCTGGTGCAGAAGGAGGACAAGCAGAACTGCCAACTGATCGAGCTGTCGCAACAGATCCTCGATCTGACCAAGGCGGTGCATCAGTACATGGGCGCAAACCCGGTCGCCAACCAGGCCTCTGCCGCCGCTGTGCAGGGATAGCCGGACGGCCGCCACTAGACTGGGCGGGTGGAAACGGCATCATCCCGGCCCGTGTTGGTGGTCGACTTCGGCGCGCAGTACGCGCAACTGATCGCACGTCGCGTCCGTGAGGCGCGGGTGTACTCGGAGGTCATCCCTCATACCGCGACCGTCGACGAGATCAAGGCGAAGGATCCCGCGGCGATCGTGCTGTCCGGCGGCCCGGCCAGCGTGTACGCCGACGGCGCGCCGCAACTGGATCCCGCGATCTTCGACCTCGACGTCCCCGTCTTCGGCATCTGCTACGGATTCCAGGCGATGGCCCAGGCGCTCGGAGGTACCGTCGCGCACACCGGCACCAGCGAGTACGGTCGCACCGACCTGAAAGTCTCTGGGGGAGACCTTCATTCGGACCTGCCCGAGCGTCAGCCGGTGTGGATGAGCCATGGTGACGCGGTGACGGCGGCACCTGAGGGATTCGACGTCGTCGCCACCAGCGCCGGTGCTCCGGTGGCGGCGTTCGAGAACCGGGCGCGCAAGCTCGCGGGGGTTCAGTACCACCCCGAGGTGATGCACACGCCACACGGCCAGCAGGTGCTGAGCCGGTTCCTGCACGAGTTCGCGGGGATCGACGCCTCCTGGACGGCCGCCAACATCGCCGACGCGTTGGTCGAACAGGTCCGTCAGCAGATCGGTGACGGTCGGGCCCTCTGCGGGCTGTCGGGCGGTGTCGACTCTGCGGTGGCCGCGGCTTTGGTTCAGCGTGCGATCGGAGACCGGCTGACGTGCGTCTTCGTCGACCACGGCCTGTTGCGGGCGGGGGAGCGCGGCCAGGTGCAGCGCGACTTCGTCGCGGCCACCGGCGCCAACCTCGTCACCGTGGATGCCGAGGCGCGGTTCCTCGAGGCGCTCTCAGGTGTCACGAACCCCGAGGGCAAGCGCAAGATCATCGGTCGCGAGTTCATCCGCGCGTTCGAGGGCGCGGTGCGCTCCATCGTCGACGATGAGGTCGGAGACGGCGGAGCGGAAGTCGACTTCCTGGTGCAGGGCACCCTTTACCCCGACGTCGTGGAGTCCGGTGGCGGCACGGGTGCGGCGAACATCAAGAGTCACCACAACGTCGGTGGACTGCCCGACGACCTGAAGTTCAAGCTCGTCGAGCCGCTGCGTCTGCTGTTCAAGGACGAGGTCCGCGCTGTCGGCCGTGAACTCGGTCTTCCCGAGGAAATCGTTGGGCGCCAACCCTTCCCGGGTCCAGGGCTGGGTATCCGCATCGTCGGCGAGGTCACTGCGTCACGGTTGGACACATTGCGTCGCGCCGATGCCATCGCGCGCGAGGAGCTCTCGAGTGCCGGACTGGACAACCAGATCTGGCAGTGCCCCGTCGTGCTGCTCGCCGACGTCCGGTCGGTGGGCGTACAGGGCGATGGTCGCACCTACGGTCACCCGATCGTGCTGCGGCCGGTCTCCAGCGAGGATGCGATGACCGCGGACTGGACCCGCGTGCCGTACGAAGTCCTCGAGCGGATCTCGACCAGGATCACCAACGAGGTGCCCGAGGTGAACCGGGTGGTGCTGGACGTCACCAGCAAGCCGCCGGGCACCATCGAGTGGGAGTAGGTCAGCCGGCACTCTCCCCGTCGCTTCGCTCGTCCTGGTCCTCTTCGGCTGCCTTCTCGATGAAGTCGCCGAGAATCTGACTCACCACGGACTCGATGGTCGACTCGATCGAGAACGCCAGCGTCGCCGACACCGCTGCCACCGCCTGGGTGCGGAACCGCACCAGCATCGTGATCAGTTCGGCCACTTCGGTGTCCGGCGGAAGTGCTGCCCCGGGATTGATGCGGCTCAGGACGTGCTCGACGCCCGCGCGCACCAGAATGCCGCTGATCTCGTCGACGAGCGGTGCGGTCTGTTCGTGGATGTCGATGAGCTTGTCGGTGCTGACGCCGTACCGTCGGATCTCGTTGAATGCCTCGATCAGCTTGGGCCGCACGACCGTTGCGTCGTCGCCGTCGACGGTGATGACACCGAGCCCGACCATCCGGTCGAAGCCCGCGTCGTCGTCGAGCAACCGCCTGGCCTCGGCGACTGACATGCGGTCGGGCTTCTCCGAGGCCCAGCTGCCCGCGATCGCCGACTCCAGGCCGAGCATGTCGCCGAGGTTCTTGCCCTCTTCCCAGGCGCTGAGCATCTCGTGCACGTGGGCGATGTTGTAGCCGCGGTCGAGCATCGAGGTGATCAGGCGCAACCGGGTCAGGTGGGTGTCGTTGAACAGTGCGATGCGGCCGACCCGCAGGGGTGGATGAAGGAGGCCGCGGTCTCGGTAGACGCGGATGTTGCGCGTCGTGGTGCCCGCCAGCCGCGCCAGCTCCTCGATCCGGTACTCGCCGGACGCCGCGACGCCGTGCGGCTGCACGGCCGCGTCGAACAGCTGCGACACCGCGTTCTCGATGACGTCGCGCGAGCCCCGCCGGACCTGCCTCGGCGCCCGACGGAGGCCGTTGAGGATCGTCGAGATGGCGCCCGCCTGCTGCCGCGGCTGCTTGGCCGGCGGCATCTCAGGCCGACGAGGTCATGCCGACGACAGCAGGTGCGTGGCGCTGCGAAGACCCCCCGGTCGCTTCGCTCCTGCCCGCCGGTACGGCGTGGTAGTCGCCGAATCGGAAGTCACGCATCTGTCGAAGATACTGCGTGGCGAACCCCGGGTACATCGACGCGTTGAATCCGTCAGCGGTCAGATACCAACTGCTGCATCCGCTCATCCACGTGGTCTTCGTCAGCCGCTTCTGAAGCTGCTCGTTGTGGCGGCGCTGAACGTCGGCACGCACGTCGAGGTAGCGCAGATCGTTGCGCAGGATGTTGGTCACGCCCGCGACGGCGTGTCGATCTGGCCCTCCACGAACACCAACAACGAGTTGTGCCCAGGCCCGGAGTTGGGCCCCGTCATGAAGAACAGATTCGGATAGCCGCTGGCGTTGATGCTCTTGTAGGCCTGCGCACCGCGGGTCCACTCGTCGGCGAGCGACCTGCCGCCGAGCCCGGTGACCGCATACGGCGGACCGGTCAGGTGCACGTCGTACCCGGTGGCGAACACGATGGCGTCCAGATGATGCTCGACGCCGTCGCTGGTGCGGATGCCCACCGGGCTCATCGTCGCGATCGGCCAGTCGATCAGCTTGCAGTTGTCGCGTTGCAGCGCTGGGTAGTAGTCGCTGGACACCAGCATCCGCTTGCAGCCGGGGGTGAAGTCCGGCGTCAACTGCCTGCGCAGCCACGGATCCTTCACCTGTCGCTTCAGGTGCGCGTTGCCCAGCCGGGCGACCAGCGAGCTCAGCGGTGAATCCCACACCAGGGCCGTGGCGCTGGCCTCGTGCCCCCAGAACAATGCTTGACGGGCAAGCCGTTGGGCGGCTGGGACTTTCGCGAACAGCTCCTGAGCGCTGCCAGGGGTGGCCACGTCGAGACGGGGAATCACCCAACCCGGCGTGCGCTGAAAGACCTTGACGAAACCGGCCGTCTTGACCAACTCCGGCACGATCTGCACGGCGCTGGCTCCGGTCCCGATGACCGCCACCCGCTTGCCGGTGAAGTCGTAGTCGCGGTCCCAGCGGGCACTGTGGATCTTGTGCCCCTCGTAGATGTCGAGTCCGCGGATGTCGGGCCACCCGTGGTCGGGCAACGGGCCGGAGGCCAGTACCACGGTGCGGGCGCGGTATTTCTCTTTGCCGGTGGTCGACACGTCCCACACGCCCTCGGTCTCGTCGAACTCCAGACCGTTGACCTCGACGCCGAACTGGATCCGCCGCCTCAGGCCGAAGCGGTCCACCATGTCCTCGATGTGCTCACGGATTTCGTCCGCCGGCGAGTACGCACGCGACCATGTGGGATTCGCGACGAACGAGAACGAATAGAGCAGCGACGGGATGTCGCATGCCGCACCGGGATACGTGCTGTCCCGCCAGGTGCCACCCACGCGCTGGTCGCGCTCGATGATGACGACGTCGTCGACTCCGGCCTCGGTCAGCTTGATGGCAGCGCCGATGCCCGTGAATCCGGTGCCGGCGATCAGGGTGTCGTAGACGTGCATGTCAGGCCGCCGGTTCGTAGGTGAGTTCCTTGAACCAGGTGGGTATCGGGCTCAGGAGCGGGTGCGGGTACCGGTCGGTCAGCCAGACCCTCGAGTTGGCCAGATAGTGATACGGGTTGTTCGGGTTGACGACCAGTCTGGCGTGGAACTTGAGCAGTTGGTAGGTGGGCACCCGGCGGGTGTACTCGGCGCGCTCGCCCAGTTGATTGAAGCGCTTCATCGCGTTGTACAGCCGCTCGGGTTCGAGGCCCATGCCGACGATGTTGTTGCGCATCCGGTTGAGCAGCGGCGCGTACATCAGTGCACCGAGGATCACCCCTGGCGAGGCGACGTTGCCGACGAACTGGATCGCCAACCGGCGGGTGGTGGCGTTGCCGATCATGTTGAGCACATCGAAATCAACTGCGATGTACCGTGATT
>JAOPWT010000536.1 GCA_025965555.1 Mycobacterium sp. | reverse complement strand
AACGGCAGTTCGTTCACGTGCAGGGCGTGCAGAACCAGCTTCACCCCGATGAAGAACAGGATGAACGCCAATCCCTGCGACAGGTAGACCAGCCGTTTGAGCAGGTCGCCGAGCAGGAAGTAGAGCTGCCGCAAGCCCATCAGCGCGAACACGTTGGCGGTGAACACCAGGTACGGCTCCTTGGTGAGACCGTAGATGGCCGGGATCGAGTCCAGTGCGAACAGCAGGTCGGTGGTCCCGAGGGCGACGATGACCAGGAACATCGGCGTCATCAGCCGCTTGCCGTCCTCCCTGATCCACAGCTTGAGGCCGTCCCACTTGTCGGTGAGGGTCAGGTGGTTGCGGGCGAACTTGACCACCGAGTTCTCGGCGTCGTCGTCGTGTTCGGTGTCGCGGGCGAGCTTGACCGCGGTGTAGACCAGGAACGCGCCGAAGATGTAGAAGACCCAGGAGAACTGCTCGATCGCGACCGCGCCAAGTGCGATGAAGATGCCGCGGAAGATCAACGCGAGGATGATGCCGACCAGCAGTGCTTCCTGCTGGTATTTCTTCGGCACGTTGAAGCTCGCCATGATGATCAGGAAGATGAACAGGTTGTCGATGGACAAGCTGTATTCGGTCAGCCAGCCCGCGTAGAACTCGACGCCGTACTGACTGCCGTGCGAGTACCAGACCCAGACGCCGAACGCCACGGCCAACCCGACGTAGAACGAGAGCGCGATCGCGCATTCACGAAACGTCGGCTCGTGGGGCCTGCGGGCGATGAAGACGATGTCGAACAGAAGGACGGCCATCGTCACGCCGAGCGTGACGATCCATTCGATCTGAGTGACCTGCATTGAGGGTGCCTCCGGACGTCGAGAAACGGCCGAGGTCTCTGCCACCGCATCAGCTGATGCGATCCACGGCACCGGCTGCCCAACCGTGGACAACGTGATGACGACACCGTGGCGAAGGAATACTCCCCTCGCCAACCAGTGTGTCAGACGACGGCCTCGACGGGAAATCAGCCAGGCCCGGACGCACCCCCGCACGCGAGGCGAGCGGTTAGGCTCCGACCGGCACGCACCGACGGCGATTCGAGGAAAGTACACGTGAACCTGGACCTGTTGAGCCCAAGCGTCGAAATCGGTCTGGTGACGACGAACGTCGACGCGATGGTCGAGTTCTACGAGGGCTTCCTCGGGCTCGAACCGCAGGGCGAGATCGAGTTCGCCGACGGATCGCAGCGGCGGTACGTCCTCGGCGGCAGCGTGCTGAAGCTCGTCACGTACTCGACTCCGCCACCGTTGCCGCCGGCTCCCGGCGGCGGGCGCGCGCAGGCCGGCCTGCGGTACTTCACCATCGGCGTGCGGAACCTTCGCGACGTCGCCGCCGAGGTCGAGGCCGCGGGCTACGAGATCGTCGAGGCGCCAACCGAATTCGCGCCGGTGCCCGGCATGGGGTGGATGTTCATCGCCGATCCGGACGGAAACTCGATCGAACTGTTCGGGACGCTGTGACCCGATGAGCTCCATGACCGTCACCGGCATCGAGAAGTCGCAGCCGAACCGTGGCGACGTGCCGTCGGCGCCGACCGTCGTCTAGTCCGCCGCAAGTGACACGAGTGGAGTTGACGAACAGGGCGCGCCTCGTCGCCACGGCCGCGGCGCTCGTCGTGGCCGGATGCGTCCTCAGCAGCGACGGCGACGCAGCCCCGGCGTCCGCCGAATCGGTGCCCGCAGGCGGTGCCGCACCCGCCGCGCTCGACGGCGTCTACCGCGCCGAGGTGCTCGGCTCACGCGGACGGTTCAACGGCGAGCCGTACCCGAGTCGGGACTCCACCAGGTGGTACGCGATTCGTTCGTCGTGCTCGGCGGCGGGATGCACGGCCCGTGCCACCCAGGTGGACGACGACCAGGCGATGGCACCGCTACGCGGCCGAACGTTCGACGTGTCGTTTCAGCGTGGGCGCTGGATCGGCGCACCCGTCGCCGACACCTCGCCGTGCCTGGCGGATCCGGATCGGAACGTAGCGCTGTCCGTCGCGTGGCGACTCGACCCCCACCCGGACGGATCCTTGACCGGCTCACGCAGCCTGACCGAGTCGAGGGATGGCACGTCGCCGTGCGCCGGCAGCGGTGGCGTGTACGAAGTGCCGGTGGTGCTGATACCCGTCGGCAGCCCGCCGAGATAGGTTCTGCACCGACGCTGGCGGAAGGAGAAGGCATGTCGGAAGCAAGCAACGACGTCTGGGAAGTGCTGGCGACCGCCCGCACGATCCGCCGCTTCTCGACGCGCCCCGTCGACGACGCCACCCTGCGACGGTGCCTCGAGGCGGCGACCTGGGCACCATCGGGAGCCAATGCCCAGGCGTGGAAGTTCGTCGTGCTCGCGTCACCCGAACAGCGAGACGTCGTGGCACGGGCCGCGGCCAACGCACTCGAGGTGATCGAGCCGGTGTACGGGATGACTCGCCCGGCCGCCGACGACGACAGCCGCGCGGCAATGACCAATCGCGCCACCTACGAATTGCACGACCGGGCTGCGGAGTTCGTCTCGATCCTGTTCACGCAGAAGCGTTTTCCGACGGCGTCCGAACTCCTGCTCGGCGGCTCGATCTTCCCTGCCATGCAGAACTTCCTGCTCGCCCGCGCGGGCGCAGGGGCTCGGTGCGTGCCTCACCAGTTGGGCCTCCTACGGTGGCGAACAACTCCTGCGGAAAGCCGTTGGCGTGCCCGATGATTGGATGCTTGCGGGGCACGTGGTGGTCGGCTGGCCGAAGGGTGGGCACGGGCCGGTGCGCCGCAGGCCGCTGAGTGAGGCCGTCTTCCTGGACCACTGGGACCAACCTGCGCCCGGCATCACCTAGATCTCAGGCGGGCACTACGACGATCAACTCGTTGCCCTTGCGCTCGACGTGCATACCCGCGCGACGGGCCAGCGTGGCGACCGCCGCGGCGTCGTTCGGCTCGGACCGGCTCGACGCCAGCACCCGGGCCAGCCTGCCCTTGTGCGCCTTGTTGAAGTGGCTGATGATGGTCCGCCGTCCGTCGGGATGTTCGGCGAACACGTCGACGTCGACGGCACCAGGCAATCTGCCGAGCGCCGCGTAGGAGCCCGATCTCAGGTCGACGATCAGTTCGGCAGCGGCCAGACGCGCCAGCACGGGTTCCAGTACGGGACGCCACCTGGCCGCCAGCGTGGCGCTGCCGGGCAACTTCGAGCCCGCCGACAGCCGATAGGCGGGCACGGCATCCGCGGCCCGCAGCAGTCCGAACAGCGCTGAGCCGACGGCAAGCCGGGACCGCGCGCGTGCGGCCGCGGCGCCGCGCAGCGACTCGACGTCCAACGCGTCGTACAGGACACCGGTGTAACGCTCGATCGCGGGCATCGTCGGCGCGGTGAACAGCGCCGCGTTGCGATCGATCTCGCCGTCCTGCGCGGCGGAGATGCCCAGCGCCCGACGGGCTGCCGGGCGATCGCCAGCCAGGGTGACCAGTTCGGCGACCAGTTCGGCGCGCAACGGTCCCAGCTCTGGCGAGTTCAGGGCATCCAGACGCAGTGGCGGTCCGTCGCCCCCGTCTCGCTTGGTCTCCGACGGCGGCAGCAGCACGATCACGGCGACGAGGTTAGCCGTAGGCCAGTAGCAGCGGGACACGCTGCTCGGCGGTCGTCAGCGAGCCGTGGTGTCCGATGAGTCCCGACTCGATGGGCTCCACCGTGCGGCGCACCATCACCATGGAGTCGCGGCCGGCCGCCACGACGTCACCGATGCGGTCCCGAACACGATCGGTGACGCGGTCACCGAACCATCCCGCGGCGATGGCCTCGTCGCGTGAGGCCACCCACGCCCGCTCGCCGAGCGTCTCCCGCCAGGCCGCGAGCACCGCGGCGGCGGCGCCGACCTCGGTGTACACGTGGCGGGCCCGCGCCTCACCACCGATCGCGCTCACCCCGTCGAGCAGCGCCGCACTGGCGTCGATGTCCACCCTGTCCGCGTCACCGACGCCCACCATGCCGTGATCGGCGACGACGGCGAGCAGGCCGCCCGGTGGCAGGCTCTCCAGCACGGACTCCACCAGTTGGTCGACCTGCCGCAGCTGCAGGCGCCACGCCAACGACCCCGGGCCGTGAAGATGGCCGAGCAGGTCGAGATCGCCGTGGTACCCGTAGCAGAAGCCGCCGGCCGCGATCGCCTGCTGCACCCCGGCGGCGAGGTCGCCGAGGCCTTGCACGCCGACGTAGCGAGCACCTCGGAGCACGGCACGGGTCAACCCGGAATCGGCGAACTGCGCCTTGGAGACGACGCTGACCGCGAACCCGGCCGACGCCGCCCGCTCGAAGGCGGTCGGGAGCGGCTGCACCTGCTCGGGCGGCACCGAGTCGCGCAGATCCTCACCCCACGGGTGCGGCCGCCATTGCAGGGCGTTGATCACGCCCGCGTCGGGCAACCTGAAGGTGTAGCCGACCATTCCGTGCTCACCGCTCCGGCATCCGGTACCGATTGCCGCCAGCCCGGCGGCCGTCGTCGATGGGAAGCCGACGCCGAGTGTCTGCCCGCGCAGCCCGGCCAGTACGGGGGCGTCGGCGCAATAGGTGTCGAGCAGTTCGGCGCCTAGCCCGTCGATCAGCAACACGCCGGCGCCGGACAGCCCATCCCGCAGGGCAATTCGTCGTTCGAAGTCGGGGGCGCCCATCGCTGCCAGCACCGACGGCACCACGTCGGCCAGATGGGGGAGACCCGGATCGGGGCGCGGCAGATCCACGTTCGCAGAGCCTGCCATACGCTCATCGCATGCGTGAGGGGGTGAGCGGAACGGTCATGACGACCCTCGGATTGACCGCCATGCTGTTGGGTTGCAGCCCCGCGCAGCAGGTCCCCACACCGACGACCGGCCGCAGCGTCGCCGCGGAACCGCTGACGGTCGGGCCCGCGGTGACCGCGTCGGCAGGCGACCCGAACCCAGCCGACGCCGGTGCGCTCTCGATCGGCGCCGGTGCCGTCGACACGACCGGCGGGTCGATTCCCGACGGTCAGATGGTGTCGCCCTTCGACGTCGAGAATCCCGTGGTCGGGTTCCTTGATCCCTTGTTGGTCAAGGCTATTCAGGCTGCCACCCGGGCCGCCATCGCCGAGGGCGTCGACGTCAAGCTGACGTCTGGCTGGCGGTCGAAGGGCTTTCAGAAGCGACTCTTCGACGAAGCCGTGACGGCCTACGGCAGCGTCGACGGCGCGAGCCAGTTCGTGGCGTCCCCGGACCGGTCGATGCACGTGGTCGGCAAGGCGGTGGACGTCGGACCCGTCGTCGCGGACGAGTGGATGATCCATAACGGTCCGCGGTTCGGACTGTGTCAGATCTACGCCAACGAAATCTGGCACTTCGAACTCGCCGTCGACGCTCAGGGCAACTGCCCACCGCTGCGGCCCAACGCGGCGGGCTGAGGAAGCATTGACATGCAGCCGTGTGGCTGCATATGGTCGATAGGCAGCCAAACGGTTGCATGTTAGGAACGTGATGGCGATGGACGAGGTCTTCAAGGCGTTGGCCGATCCCAGCCGACGACTGCTGCTGGACGGCCTCAACACCCGCAACGGGCAGACCCTGCGCGAGTTGTGCGCGGGCCTGTCGATGGCGCGCCAGTCGGTCAGCAAGCACCTGGCAGTTCTCGAGGCGGCCAACCTGGTCACCACCTCGTGGCGGGGGCGGGAAAAACTGCACTACCTCAACGCCGAGCCCATCAATGCGATCGCCGACCGCTGGATCAATCAGTACGACCGTCCGCGTGTCCAGACCCTCGCGGACCTCAAGACGGCATTGGAGAGTCGATCAATGAGTGACAGAGCAGAATTCGTGTACACGACCTACATCCG
>JAOPWT010000530.1 GCA_025965555.1 Mycobacterium sp. | reverse complement strand
CCATGCCACCGCCCTGCGCACCGAACCCCTGGCCTACTCCGGTCGCGATCAGGTCAACCCGCAGGCAGGCCGCGACGCCTCGGCCGCACTGTGGCGCGAGGCGGGCATCACCAGCCCGATCGACGAGATCGACGTCGCCGAGGTCTACGTGCCGTTCTCCTGGTTCGAGCCCATGTGGTTGGAGAACCTGGGCTTTGCCGCCGAGGGCGAAGGTTGGAAACTCACCGAAGCGGGCGAGACCGCGATCGGCGGACGGATTCCGTTCAATCCGTCCGGTGGCGTGCTGTCGAGCAATCCGATTGGCGCGTCGGGCATGATCCGGTTCGCCGAGTCCGCAATCCAGGTGATGGGCAAGGCGGGCGAGCATCAGGTCGAGGGCGCCCGCAAGGCGCTCGGCCACGCGTACGGCGGCGGCTCGCAGTACTACTCGATGTGGGTGGTGTCGGCGGACAAGCCGAGCAAATGAGGCTCTGAGCGATCCGAGCCCAGTCATCTGGCGGGCACGGGTTGGAATGCGCGACCGCTGGCGCCCGATTGGTCTAGGGGTACCCTGGAAGGGCGTTTCGTTCCCCATCCGCCTCGACCTAGCTGACCTCCAGATAACCGTTGCCTCAATCACTTTCACCTCGAATCCGCTTCGCCGCGCTCGCGACCCTTTTCGCCGTCGGGATCAGCGGCTGTTCACCCTCCGATGGCGGCACCGCACAAAGCTCCGCGCCGACACTGCCGACGATCCCATTCGCGCCCTCGACCACGCCGAAGGCGCCCGCGACCCCCGAGGCCGCCGACTATCAGCCCCTGTTGCTGTCGGCCGCCGATCTCAGCGACTCCGAGGAGACGTTCACCGAGCGGTCCAAGGAGTCCCAACCCAATGGCAACCCGGGGGCTAGTGCGTTCTTCGTCAACGACAAGGACAGCAGGGCGATCAGCGACACGTTCCTGGTCTACCCGGACGCCGCCACCGCAGCAGCCACCCTGAAGCAGGCGGCAGGCACCCTTCCCACGCTAGTGGCGGGGGGCACCCCAAAGCCGTTCGCAGTAGGAACGGATGGAGTCGTGATTTCCGGCACCATCCCCGACGAGGACAAGTCCGTCACCCTCGTCTTCTTCTCCGAGGGCCGGGCGTTGGTCCGATTGGAATTCCAGAGCGCATCGGGCGACGCGACGACCGATCAGTTCGTCACCAACGTCGCGAAGATGCAGGACGTCGCCCTGCGCGTCGGGCTCGCCGAGCGTCAGTAGCGGCTACTCGGCGATTGGCGCGAGTCCGTCGAGATACCGGCGCGCGAGATCCTGGTAGGCGCCGGGGTTGACGTTCACCCACATCTCCGCGCCCGTGCCGGCGATCGGACCGCGCACCTTGGCGGGTGCCCCTGTGACGAACACCTCGTCGGGGATCTTCGTACCGCCGGTAACCAGCGAATGCGCTGCCACCAGGCTCCGCCGCCCGATGACGGCGCCGTCGAGCACGGTCGCATGGTTGGCGATGACCGCCTCCTGGCCGATGTGCACACCGTGGATGACGCAACCGTGCGCGACCGTCGCCCCAGGCCCGATGTCTACCGGGATCCCCGGCGGGGCATGCAATACGCAGCAGTCCTGCACGTTTGCGCCCTCGCGAACGATGATCGGCGCGAAGTCGGCCCTCAGCACGGCGTTGAACCAGACCGACGCACCCGCCTCCACGTGCACGTCTCCGATCAGCGTGGCGGTCGGAGCAACGAAGGCGGTGGGGTCGACGACGGGCGATCGACCCTCGAAGGCGTACAGCGGCATCGTCTAGATATACCGCAGGTAGACGTGCCGACGAGCGCTTGCCCGTGGAGCCGACCAGCCGCGTGCATTGCGCGCCAGGTGAGAAAAACTGTAACGTGTTCTAGTTAGAGAGTAACGATACGGGAGGCCCACCGTGAGTACCGAAACCGCAGGCGTTCGCGAGATCGACACCGGAGCGCTGCCAGACCGCTATGCGCGGGGCTGGCACTGCCTCGGGCCTGTCACGAACTTCAACGACGGTGCGCCCCATTCCGTCGAGATCTTCGGCACCAAACTCGTCGTGTTCGCCGACTCCCATGGCGAGCTCAAGATCCTCGACGGCTACTGCCGCCACATGGGCGGTGACCTGTCGGAGGGCACCATCAAGGGCGACGAGGTCGCCTGCCCGTTCCACGACTGGCGCTGGGGAGGTGACGGCAAGTGCAAGCTGGTGCCCTACGCCAAGCGCACGCCGCGACTGGCCCGCACCAGGGCATGGACCACCGACGTCCGTAGTGGCCTGCTGTACGTCTGGCACGACCACGAGGGCAACCCGCCGCCGCCCGAGCTCCGCATTCCAGAGCTGCCGGAGTTCGCCAGCGACGACTGGACCGAGTGGCGCTGGAATTCGATGCTCATCGAAGGCTCCAACTGCCGCGAGATCATCGACAACGTCACCGACATGGCGCACTTCTTCTACATCCACTTCGGTCTGCCCACGTACTTCAAGAACGTCTTCGAAGGCCACATTGCGTCGCAGTACCTGCACAACGTCGGCAGGCCGGACGTCAACGACCTTGGCACCGCTTACGGTGAGGCGCACCTGGACTCCGAGGCGTCGTACTTCGGGCCGTCCTTCATGATCAACTGGCTGCACAACAACTACGGCGGGTTCAAGGCGGAGTCGATCCTGATCAACTGCCACTACCCGGTGAGCCAGGACTCGTTCGTCCTGCAGTGGGGGGTCATGGTCGAAAAGCCCAAGGGCATGGACGAGAAGATGACCGAGAAGCTGTCCAAGGCGTTCACCGAGGGTGTCAGCAAGGGCTTCCTGCAGGACGTCGAGATCTGGAAGCACAAGACCCGCATCGACAACCCGCTTCTCGTCGAAGAGGACGGTGCGGTGTACCAGATGCGCCGCTGGTACCAGCAGTTCTACGTGGACGTCGCCGATGTCACGCCGGACATGACCGACCGGTTCGAGATCGAGGTCGACACCACGGCCGCCAACGAGAAGTGGACCATCGAGGTTCAGGAGAACCTGCGCAAGCGCGCCGAGGAACAGCCGGCGACATGACGCAAGCGCCAGACGCCGACCGGCTGGCGCGCTCGATGCTGGCCCTGCTCGGACACGATGACGACGCACACCCTGCCGGCAACCGACAGGCGACCGGAGCATGGTCCAAGGCACCGGATTTCGCCGCCGACCCCGAGCGGGCGGCCGCGGTGAAGGAAGCGTCCGCGCGGGATCGCGAGCGCTACCTGAACTCTGGCCTGACGCCCGTGGACTGCCGGTTCTGCCACGTCACCGTCGCGGTCAAGAAGCTCGGTGCGGGACATACTGCCGTGCAATGGAGTTCGGCGGCCACCCAGCGCTGTGCGACGTTCGCCGAGGTGCGTGCCAACGGTGGCGACAGCAGTCGGAGCAGGTCATGCCCCAGACTCGCCGACAGCATCAAGCACGCCGTCGCCGAGGGTTGCCTCGAAGAGGAGTCGACGGCACCCTCCCCCGGCGACGGTTAGATCGCTCCCGCGAGACTGCGTCCAGGGCTGTGAACTCCGTGGCGGTTCACGACCCTCAGCGCGATCTCGACACACCCAACGGGTCACAAACCCTTGAAGCGCTGCTTGACCTGCTCGTCGGTCAACCCGTAGTCGGCGAGCGAGTAGCTGTGCTTGGGCGCCCGCGGTCCCTTCTGACTCGCGGCGTGCATCGCCGTCATGGAATCTCGGGCGGCTTCGGTGAACTCGATGCCGAACTTCTGGTAGACCTTCTCCACGACGGAGATCGGGTCCTTGATGAGATCGAAGTAGTCCAGGTCGTAGAACTGCGCCGGATCATGTTTCGCGCGTACGGAATTGAACAACTCCAGACCCCGCGACCAGGTCTCCAGCGAATCCTGGCCGATCACGTCGCCGGAGAACACGTTCGACCAGCCCTCGGTGGTGTGCTGCGCCAGTGAGCACATCGACGCCATGATGGTCTCGGCGGGACGGTGGCACTGCACCACAAGCGCGTCGGGATAGGTCGCGAAGAGTGCATCGAGGGCGAACAGATGGCTTGGGTTCTTCAGCACCCAGCGCTTCTGTTCATCGTTGAGCCCGATCAACTGAAGGTTCTTGCGGTGCCGCTGATATGGCTTCGTCCAGTCCTGCTGCGACAACCACTGCGAGTACGTCGGCAGGTGCGCCAGCGTCTCGTAGGACACCGAGTGCAGCGACTGGCGCAACAGCTGCCAGCACTCCTCCACCTCGTCGGCGGTCATGTAGTGCAGGCCGGTGTAGTCGGGGTTCTCCTCGTGCGCCTTGTTGAACTGGGCGTCGAGCTGCTGGAACACCGGGTTCTGCGACCACGTTTCACGCGGCGGCCGTGGCTGCGGGAACTCCGCCAGCCACAGCTCGAGGCCCTGGTGCCCTGGGTCGGCGGTGAGCAGTCGGTGGATGGCAGTGGTCCCCGTGCGTGGCAGTCCGGTCACGAAGATCGGCCGCTCGATCCTCACGTCCACGTGCTGCGGATACTGCTTGAACGCGGCCTCGGACACCAGCCTGGCGACCAACGCGTTGCGGACGAAGAACCTCTGCATCTTGCTTCCGAACTCGGTGAGGTCGGCATCGCGGCGAAACGATTCGAGGAGCACCCCGAGGGCCTCGCGGTAGTTGTCGTCATCGACGCCGAAATCAGCTAGCCCACAAGCTTTTACGGCCGACGCATGCAGGTCGTCGACGGTGCCGACATTGGTCTGGCCGGTGCGTCGGTTCATGTCAGGCCTTGTACTCGCCGCAGTTCACGTCGAGGGCCTGGCCGGTGATACCGGTGGAAAGGTCGCTGGCCATGAACAGGATCGACGAGGCCACCTCGTCCTCGGTGGGCCGTCGCTTGAGGTCGGAGTTCACGGCGGCCGCCTTGTAGATCTCGTCGACGGTGGTGCCGTACTTGCCTGCTTGGTGTTCGAAGTAGCCCTGAAGCGTGCCGCCCCAGATATAGCCAGGCAGAACCGAATTCACCCGGATTCCCTGCTCGCCGAGTTCGGTGGCAAGGGATTGCGACATCGCCAGCAGCGCAGACTTTGCCATCTTGTACGCGCCGTACTTGGCCTGGGAGTGTCGCACCACCATCGAGTTGACGTTGACGATCGACCCCTTCGCCTCGGCCAGCGCAGGGGTGAAGCCCTGGATCATCCGCAGCGCGCCGAACACGGTCAGCTCGATCGCGTCCCGCATGTGCTCGAAGGTGGTGTTGGCCAGCGGCCTCATCGAGGGCACCCGGAACGCGTTGTTGATCAACACGTCGACCCTGCCGTACGCCTTGAGCGACTCCGCGACCAGGTTGTCGACCTGTGCCTCGTCGGTGATGTCGGTGCCGACCGACAGCGCACGACGGCCGAGGTCGGTGATCTGCTTGGCGACGTCGTCCAGGCGTTCGACGGTGCGCGCCGCGAGCACCAGGTCGGCACCCTGCTCGGCACACCGTCGCGCGAGCGTCGTGCCAAGCGCGGGACCCACCCCGCTGATCACGACGACTTTGCCTTGAAGAAGTCCGGTCATGTGCTATCCCACCATTCTTTCGCCGATTTGCTTCTGCCGTAACGCGATCCGCGCCCGCCAGTCGTCATCGGAGATCTTGTTGGACTCGTAGTGCGGCAGCGCGGTCGCCACCTCGTCGAGGTCCACCAGCTCGACGGTAGGACCGTCGGCCCCGGTGAGCTGGCGGGACACCCGCTGCCAACGGAACTGCAGGTAACCCTTGCGATGCCCGAGCGTCTCCACCCAGTTGGTCACGCCGGGATTGCCGTCCGACACGACGATGCGAATCTTGCCGTCCGGATCCGCCTGTGCCTGAGTGCCATTGAGCGAAGTCTGGTGATTGATGTAGTCCAGCGAGATGTACCAGAGGCTGCCGAGCTGGAAGCCGAGATACGGCGCATCGGTGACGGGCAGCGTGATGATCAGCGCCTGCCCTTCGGCCAGATCGAACTGCCCGGCCGACGAGTACTGCGTGGCCAGCCCACCTGGGGTCAGCCGCGGCGAGACCATCGTGTTGGCCGGGTTGTCCGTGTAGAACCACTGCGGAAACTGCAGCCAGGTCTTGACGCGCTGGACGAGTTGCTTGCCCGCCACGGCGTAACGCTTCTCGATGAGTTCCCTGGTCAACGGAGGCGGTGCGCTGCCTTCGGTGTCGGTGCGCGCGATCGCGAAGGTTCCGCGCTGCGCGGACCAGTCGTTGTAGACCTCGCGGATCACCAACTGCGAGGGCGTGGCCGGTGTGAACCGCCATTCGAACGTGCCGTCGCTGGCGATGTCGAGCTTGCGGTCGTCGAACGCCGTCTCGCTGTCCGGCACGTTGTCGTCGGTGTATTCGCCGCCAAGCAGTTGGAAGCTCACGTCGGTGGTGGTGCCGCGTCTGCCGCTGACGACGTATTCGTGGCCCGGCTGCACCCGCGTGCCGAAGTACATGGTGTCGGGATTGTCCAGGCCCATCTTGGTGAACGGACCGGTGCCGCTGTGCAGGAACGGATGGTCACGGTCGTAGTCGAAGGCGACGTGCGTACAGCCCGAG